>DASYTA010000074.1:0-8734 GCA_036002745.1 Cyclobacteriaceae bacterium
CGCTGCAGACTTTTTGTCTTCGGCAAGATCCCACATCGGCCCATGACCACCTGGATAAAAGATGGCATCATAATTTTTTTGATTTACTTCTGCAAGCGTAAGTGTTTTGCTTAGTTTCTCTTGTGCAGCCTTGTCAGCATAGAATCTTTTCGTGGCAGGAGTACTGTAATCAGGAAGATTGCTCTTCGGGTCAATCGGTGGTTGTCCACCTTTAGGAGAAGCGATCGTCACCTCTATTCCTTTATCTGTGAAGAAGTAATACGGTGTAGCAAATTCTTCAACCCAGAATCCGGTCTTCTCACCGGTGTTTCCAAGTTGGTCGTGCGAAGTCAATACAAATAGAATTTTAGTCGGTTTCATTTTTTGATGATTTAAGTTGTCTGATTTTTTGTTTTGTGCATGCAAGGCAAAATTTCCCGCAAGGAATATTGCCAGTAGAAAGCGAATTACTTTTTTCATAATGGATGATTTGTTTATGACACAAAAGTCATCCAACTGTGCTCGATGGCACAGGAGGTATGTCACAAGTTTAATGTGATCTACATCACACTATTTTTCTTCGGAATGAAGACGACTAAGCGTTTCGCGCGACACACCCAGGTAGGCAGCAATCAGTTGCTTGGGCACTTTCTGAAAAAGTTGAGGATAGAGTTGCAATAATTGTTCGTAGCGTTCCGATGCGCTGCTGGTGAGCAACGAAAGAATGCGCTGTTGCAACGCCACATAGCCCGCGTTTGATTTTTTTCTGAAAAAGAATTCCATTTTATGAAGTTCAGAACATATTTTTTCTCGATCCTGATGAGAATGAATGAGCACTTCGCTGTCCTCAATACAATCTAAAAAGATGGTAGCCTTGGCTCCCTTATAGAGTGCTTGATAATCGGAGACCCACCAATCCTGCATGGCAAACTGAAGGATGTGCAGTTTGCCATTGTTGTCGAGCTGGTAGGCTTTCAGGCAACCGCTTAATACAAAGTAATCGTTGGTCACCGTGTCACCAGGTTCGATTAAGAACTGGTGCTTGCGTAGTTTCTTGTGTGTAAAGTGCGAATAGATGTAATCAAACTCCTCATCAGTCAGCGGTATAATTTTTTCAATATGTTGCCGGAGTAATGACTTCATAGAATTCTAAAAAAGCTTGATAGCAATATACCAAAACAAAACTGACAGGGGATAACGTCTCCTCGGAGATCGCATTCCACCGTTCTCTCTGCGAACCTTAGCGTATCCTCCGTGTCCTTTGCGGTAAAAAATTAACCGCAGAGATCGCAAAGGCTCGCAAAGACCCCCAAACAAAAACTGCCAGGCTTTCACCCGGCAGTCTTCTAAGTCTTTCGACTTATTACTTATCACTTATCACTTACTTAATACTTATTACTTCTTCACTTCCTCATACTCCACATCTTGCGCATCACCGCCACCACCGGAGTTTCCACCCGAAGAAGGACCAGCACCACCTGCGTCAGGTTGAGCACCCGCTTGCGCACCACCACTAGCTGCATACATCTCTTGCGATGCTGCTTGCCATGCAGCGTTAAGTGTATTCATCGCATTGTCAATGGCAGCTAGATCTTTACTCGCATGTGCAGTTTTCAATTGCTCTAACCCGTTGTTGATCGCAGTCTTATTTCCGTCAGAAAGTTTGTCGCCAAATTCTTTCAGTTGCTTTTCAGTCTGGAAGATGAGTGAATCAGCTTGATTTACTTTCTCTACTTTTTCTTTTTCACGCTTATCGTTTTCAGCATTGGCTTGCGCTTCTTGTTTCATCTTCTGGATTTCAGCATCTGTCAACCCGCTTGAAGCTTCAATGCGAATCTTCTGCTCTTTGCCGGTGCCTTTATCTTTCGCAGCTACGTGAAGAATACCGTTGGCGTCAATATCGAAGATCACTTCGATTTGAGGTACACCGCGAGGAGCAGGAGGAATACCATCCAAGTGGAATCTTCCAATCGTGCGGTTGTCTTTCGCCATCGGGCGCTCGCCTTGCAACACGTGTATCTCTACCGAAGGTTGACTGTCAGATGCAGTTGAGAATGTTTCAGATTTCTTTGAAGGAATCGTTGTGTTCGATTCGATCAACTTCGTCATCACACCACCCATGGTTTCGATACCTAACGAAAGCGGAGTAACGTCCAACAACAACACATCTTTCACTTCACCGGTCAATACACCACCTTGAATCGCAGCACCTACTGCTACTACTTCATCCGGGTTCACACCCTTCGAAGGTTTCTTGCCGAAGAATTTTTCTACTTCTTCCACGATTCTCGGAATGCGGGTTGATCCACCCACTAAAATCACTTCATCAATTTGAGATACATTCACGCCTGCATCAGCAATTGCTTTTTTGCAAGGCTCTAACGTTCTTCTGATCAAGTCATCACAAAGTTGTTCGAACTTCGCGCGGCTTAATTTTTTCACTAAGTGCTCAGGCACACCGTCCACCGAAGTGATGTAAGGCAAGTTGATTTCTGTTTCGTTCGAGCTCGACAATTCTATCTTTGCTTTTTCAGACGCTTCTTTCAAGCGTTGCAACGCCATCGGATCTTTTCTTAAATCGATGTTCTTGTCAGCTTTGAATTCATCCGCAAGCCAGTTCATAATGCGCATGTCAAAGTCATCACCGCCCAGGTGCACATCACCGTTGGTCGACTTCACTTCAAACACACCATCACCTAATTCCAAAACAGAAACATCGAATGTACCACCACCTAAGTCGTACACGGCGATCTTCATGTCTTTGTTTTTCTTGTCGAGACCGTAAGCCAACGCAGCAGCTGTCGGTTCGTTGATGATACGCTTCACATCAAGGCCGGCGATCTGTCCGGCTTCTTTCGTTGCCTGGCGCTCTGCATCGTTGAAGTAAGCAGGCACCGTTACGATGGCTTCAGTCACTGTCGTTCCCAAATAATCTTCAGCAGTCGTTTTCATTTTCTGCAAGATCATCGCAGAAATTTCCTGCGGGGTGTACAAGCGATCGCCGATGCGCACGCGCACGGTGTCGTTGCTACCGCTTTCCACTTCATACGATACCATCTTTTTCTCACCACTCACTTCGCCGAATTTTTTACCCATGAAGCGCTTGATAGACGATACTGTATTTTTTGGGTTAGTGATCGCCTGGCGCTTGGCCGGGTCACCTACTTTGCGTTCACCTTTTCCGTTATCCAGAAAACCAACGATCGATGGCGTAGTCCTGCGGCCTTCGCTGTTGGCGATCACCACCGGCTCGTTGCCTTCCATTACGGCCACGCACGAGTTGGTTGTTCCTAAGTCGATTCCAATTATTTTTCCCATGATATCTTAATATTTAATGTTTTTGGTTGCTTTTTGAGTCACGCTCTGGATAACAACCATTATGCCATGCGCGATATCTGCCAAAAAAGTGACAGACTGACAGGGGAAACTGGATTGGATTCGAGGTTTTTCAGCCAATATTATGGAGTTGTTGAAAGATGGGCGTGCCCTTCGTTCCTCAGGTCGGGCTGTCGCTACTCGCCACCAACCGCACTTGCCACTTCGGGCTCAAACATGCCGCTCCATCCCTCACGCAGAGAATGCAATTGAGTATATTAGAAGTTAGGTGTTAAGCATAGAACGAGAGCAGATAAAGAATCAAAACACGTGAAAATTCCAGAACAAGTCATACCAAATGCTTACGCCATTTCTAAAAAAGTTTATGAGGGAAAATTGACTTTCACTGAGGGTAAAAGACTTTTATCTACAGACAACAAAGTAAATAAAAGCACTGCAGGGGATTACATATACAACTTTAGATATTTATTGAATGGGCAGGTGTTTCATCGAACACTCAATACCGCTTCAATGGACTATTTTCTTGAAAATATCTACAAGGAATACAAAAAGGAAGGGCTTTCCAATGCATTATCAGCACTTAAGAAACACATTGACTACTATGAAAGTATTCAAAAAACAAAAACAACTATGCACCACATGCGTGCACTTCTAAAAAAGTATTTTGAAAAAATTCGAGCTCCTATTCTCATTACAGACATTGGTGAATTAATTCAGAATATAGACACTGTTGAAGGCTACCTTGCTGAGGGGGACGATACAGAGCGTTTGGAGGTATCAAAACTCATAAAGCGCGGAACTTGCTTCGTTGCTTATAAAATTGGTAACGAATTGCGATTTGCACCGAGTAGATTTTTGGGTTATGAAAGCAACAAGCTTTTCAAACATTCAACAAAGGACATTGACGGAAGAGACACCAATCAAGCTATAAATAGAATTTTGGATTCAAGACCTGTCGTAAATCCAGCACTTGAAAAAGAGTATATTAAATATTGCATTTCACTTGGCATTAAACCACAACCAAAGGGAGGTGCTTATGCGGTAGCAAGAAAATATTGGAAACTTAATTTAGAACACGATTTTCGCAATAACAATGAGCTGTCAGGTGAATTTCCAGAAGGAAAAATCGTTGAGCGAACACACAAAGCAAGAGAACGAAATACTCAGGTGATTCAAATTGCAAAAGAGAATTTTAAAATTAGACATGGAAAATTATTCTGCGAAGTTTGCGGTTTTGACTTTGAAAGAGCTTATGGACAGATTGGAAAAGATTTCATTGAAGGTCACCATACAATTGCAGTCAGCGAAATGCAACCTGACCATAAGACAAAGCCAGAAGACATCGCAATGCTTTGTGCGAACTGTCACAGAATGGTTCATAAGCAAAGGCCTTGGTTGACAATGGATAACCTACGACTGATTTTAAGCGAGTAAAATTGGTGCCGACCCGATCTTTCAACCTTATTCAACTTGCATTCAACCCAAAGTTATTGTTGTTCACTGACCAGCAATTCCCGCCAATTCAATTTCGTATATTTCTGAAGTAACTCTTTCGCCCTTGTTGGAGTTCTTCTCCAACAAGATTTCATTCTTACATTGCAAGCCAGACGATCCACATACTATATAAATGGCTAAAGAAAGTAATATCGTTCATCAGTACTTCAAAAAGCAATTTGATGACTTCACCGTTATGGTAAAGGTAGATCCTATTCAGCTCAAGGGCACAGAAATAACAATCGAAAAAGATGGATCAAAACAAATGCGTCAATTGAAATTCGATGAAGCCGGATATTCAACAGCTGAAGAAATTTTTGAAGACTTAAAAGCAGATGGATTTGAAGCTGCCAGTCCGATGGAGTTCAATCTTTATTATTCAGGTCTCACCTAAGTTATTGTTGGTCGCTGACCAACAATTTCCGTACTCGTCAGGTCTTCAGACCAGACACAACTCACAAGTTGTGGTTACTGACGGTAGAAATTTGTTTTAAATTCAGACCTCAGGTCGATGGCATAAAGAAAATGCCGACCATAAAACAAATGGAACGTAAAGGTAGGTTGTGCGTAATGCCAGAAGAATCCAATCAACTAGGGCATGAAAATAAAACTACTCTGCATTCTAATTATATCCTGTAGTCAATTTAGCTATGCGCAAGATATTAAAATCACACTTTTAGGAACAGGCACACCGTTGCCAAGTGTAGATCGATTTGGCCCCAGTACTCTCATTGAAGCAAACGGGCAATATTTCCTTTTCGACTGCGGCCGTGGCGCGAGTCAAAGATTATGGGAGAATAAAATACAGTTAGGAAAAATTAAAAATGTCTTCATCACCCATCTTCATTCTGACCACATCGTAGGATTTCCAGATTTGTGGCTCACCAGTTGGCTTCCGGCAAACTTTGGGAGAAGACAAGTGCCTATTGAAGTTTGGGGACCTAAGGGAGTTGAACAAATGTCTAAAGGTCTTCAAACCGCTTATGCCTGGGACATCGAAGCCAGAAATCATGGAAAAAATAAAATTGATTCTGCAGTACTGATTAAATCACACACAATAAGTGAGGGAATTATTTATGACAAAGATGGAGTGCAAGTGACAGCTTTTCAAGTCGACCATGGTGATTTCATTGACAACGCTTTTGGTTTTAGGTTTAATTATAAAGGACACTCCGTAGTACTATCAGGCGATACAAAGTACAGCGAGAACTTAATCAAGAACTCAAAAAATGTTGACGTCTTAATACATGAAGTTGCATTTGCTCACCCTGAGCTTCTTAAAAAATCACAAACCGCAAGAGAAATTCAAAGTCTTCACACAACACCTGAAGAAGCTGCAAAGATCTTCTCGACAGTCCGTCCAGGACTAGCGGTCTACTCACACATTGCCGTGATATTAACCGACCCCTTGATACCTCCCGCTAGTTTTTCAGACTTGATACCAAGAACAAAAAACTTTTATGACGGTAGATTTGAAATAGGAGAAGATAATATGGTTATTGAAGTAGGAGAAAAGATAACCGTTAAGGGAAAAACGAAGTAGGCATTGAGCACAACACCATAAGTTATTGTTGGTCGCTGACCAACAATTTCCATAAGGACAACCGTTGTTGAAGTTCTCCAACAACGAACCTTCATGTTTCATTCAGTCGAGCTTGAAAAGGAGTGATTCCTGTATACGATTTGAAATCCTTAATGAAATGCGCCTGATCATAATAACCGCATTCATAAGCTATAGAGGTAAGTGAAGAGTCTGTTGACTGAATCAGTTCAAGGCTTTTATTGAATCGCTGCACATTGTGAAAGCTTTTTGGTGTCAGACCAACCCAATCCAAAAATAACTTCTGAATATAACGATCAGAGAATCCAAAATAAGAAGCTAACTTTTTTATGTTTAAAGATTCATCCTTATCAATTTGGTTACACAGTCGCTCAATCAATTTGAATTGCTCATGTTTTCTATTTCCCTTCGTTAGCCTTTGAATCAGAAATGCATCAAGAGCCTTAATTTTTTGACCAAGCGAAGGCTGCTCCATCAAGCGATTATAAAACTCAGTTGATTCCCCACTAAGAATAGCGTAAAGATCAATCGAATCATTCATAAAGCTGGAGACATTCGCGGGAAAGAAAAGAGAACTGGCGTAGGGATAAAATCTTGTTACCAGAACAGTGGTATCTTTTGAAATGGTAGCCCGGGTCGGCTTAGTTAAATGCCCGAGAACTTCCAACACTGGCATTTTCTTCGACTGACTACCCAGGTGCCGGACTGTATTTCCATTCGAGATGTCGATGCAAAGTTCTACGTATCCACTGGGATACATAATTTCCATGGAGACATCCGCATCGCATGTGCAAACCCAATAATGCTTTACATATTGTTTTAAAATATCCGATGGAAAAAAATTCTCAAACTCCATATCGCCGTTCGGTTTTTTACAATTTTCTCTTTTCAAGGTATCCTTCTTTTGTAGAAAAAATTATTAACAAAATGTTAAACTCAACTAAAATGAAGACTCTTGAAAAACTTCTGGTGGCCGTCCTTATGGGATTCGCACATTTCAATGCTAATGCGCAATCGAACACAACGAATGGAAATGCTATCTTGGAAGAAGCCAGGAAAGCAATTGCCCAAAGCAATGCTATGCATTTCGACTTGTATGCCAAGAATGATGGATCTGTTGTTAAACTATTTGCAGAAGACGCATGCATTTTGGCGCCCAATTTGCCAGCCCTGTGCGGCCGTGAAGGAATAGCAAAATTTTTTAAAGATGCCTATGAATCGGGCGGAGTCAGAAGTGGCAAGATCACCACCATAAATATTTACGGAGATGGTCGCGAATTTGTAACTGAAGAAGGCTTATACCAGGTTTTTGATGCCAATGGAAAATTGGTTGACGATGGCAAACTTTTAGTTCTTTGGAAAAAGACCAAAGAGGGCTGGAAAGATTTCAGAGACTCGTTCAGCAGTAATCACGTACAAAAATAGCGTTCCTATTTTCTTCTGCTCCTTCTTTGAACTCATCACAATTTGTGATGAGTTCATTATTAACTCCCATTCAAAAGGAGACCATCGAAACATAAATTTTCTACCGTTGTTAACATTCTTCCTACAACTCTCCAGTCATTCAATTGAGTATATTTCGGAGTTAACGATAAGCAAAAAATATATGAATAAAGTAAAACAAGAGTATTCAAATCACCGGCACTTGGTTCCGTTGTACCACTTTCTAACTTTTGCCGCAATGTTGGCTTTGCTCGTAGGATCAATTCTTCATTTGTTCATGAATCAGGACAAGTCGCTTGTGCTTGGTTCTTTATTTACCCTTATGGTATTGACGCTAATTAGCGTGTCCTTTCATTGCCGATCGTTCGCTCTTAAAGCGCAAGACAGGGCTATCAGAGCAGAAGAAAATCTGCGATACTTCATACTTACTGGCAAGCGATTAAGCCAGGAGATTTCCTTATCTCAAATTATAGCACTTCGGTTTGCTTCTGATGAAGAGTTTGTTCCCTTAGTCGCAAAGACAATAGAACAGAACTTAAAACCAGATGAAATAAAAAGATTAATTAAGAACTGGCGCCCCGACTATTACAGAGCTTGATAATACGGATCACGCGAGTTATTGTTAATCGCTGACCAACAATTCCCATCAATGCAATTGCGTATATTTCAGTAGCAAATTTTTACCAAACGATAAACGACAATGAACAAATTCAAAACAATCTCATTAGTTCTGATATTGACAGCCGCACTCATATCATTTAAAACAACGGAAACCACATTATTTGAATTTAGCTACCCCAAGCGCGACAACACAACAATAAGCCTGAGTGCTACTGACTTTAAAAAATTTAAAAAAGAATGGAGGGGACAAGACTATTATTACTACGGAGAAAGTAAAAATGGAATTATTTGTTCGATTTT
>DASYTA010000075.1:0-2456 GCA_036002745.1 Cyclobacteriaceae bacterium
ACTTGCCCGTGATAATGGGAATATAAATCACTCTTCTTCGGCTTGATTCACCAACAACAGAAGACTTTGCCACACGATGCCAAAGTCTTCCATCGTGAATGGTCAAATCACCTGCCTTTGGAATAATCGAGACTTCATTTGCATCTGGTTCATTGTCTAGAAAATGAGCTTTTCGAAATAAAAGATCATACAAGCCCTGCTTATGTGTGCCCGGTATAACTCGAAGACCACCATTCTCATGCTTCAAGCTGCTCAGGTGAATACCTACATTGAGCATCGGGTTTAGTTTTGTGCCTTGAAAAATATCACGAAGGCCATCCACATGCCATCCCATTTGCGTGAATTTGCTGCCTGGTCCATTTACATAATGATTAAATACCATTCCGTCCTTTTCATTTTCACCAAACCGAGCTTCCGGTCCAACTAAGTTCAAAAGTGTTTTAAATCTTGGATCAAGTAAGAATTCAGAAAGCACTGGATGATGTTTATTGATGAAAGCAAACCGCTGAACAATAGGCAATCCCGAAAGATCTACACCGTATTTTATCGGCACTCCATTGATTTTTTTAACATTATTTTCAATCCATTTTTTTTCAACTTCTAAAGAAGCGTTGATAATTAATTGAACAGTATCTGGATTGATGAAGTTTTCAAAGTGAATGAAACCATGTTCTTCGAAAAACTCTCGTTGCTCAGTAGAGATGGTTTCTGTTAAGGTGAATTTTTGATAACCTGTATTCATAATCGTTAAGGTTTAGTCGATCTATTCATTTTATATTAAACTAATCAGTCAAATTTTTTATCGGGATTCCAATCGTAAACGAATTTAAAATACCAGCGCTCTACAGAGTTTGAAGAAATAATGAGAAGCAAAACAACCAAGCTCACCATAAAAATTCCGATGCTCTGTTGTAAATAACTCAAGTATGAAGAAATCAGCAGAACCCTTACCACTTCAAGATTATAAATCCAATGTTGCTGCTCCATCAGCGCTCCGCAGTTAATTAGGGTTAGTAAAATCAATAGAACGATTAGCGTAATTTCAACGGAGGAGAAATAGTTGAAAAATAAAGTGAATAAGAATAACCCAATCAAAGTGCCTAGCAGCTGAACACTGAGGTAAGCCCTAAATCGGAGAGTATAATGAGGTGATGATTTTTGAGGCAATAATTTCGCTTCCAACTCTGGGCGAATGTCTTGGTCTAAATCTTCCGGTTTTCCAAAAATAATTTTGATTGATTTCCAAACAGAACCGCTCCGTTTGCAAGCCTCCAACAGCTCCATATAATAGTGAAAGTGCTGCCACAGAAAACTCCGACTCTTCAGCGAATGCGTTAAACCGTATACGGGTTTCTCTTCTTCTCGCTGAAATGTTCCGAAGAGCAAGTCCCAAAAAACAAAAATGTCACCATAATTTTTGTTTAGGTATTTTTCGTTGGACGCATGGTGCACTCCGTGGTGTGAAGGGGTGATAAAAATATATTCGAGCCATCCCAACTTTCCGATGAGTTGCGTGTGTGTGAAAAAAGAATACGTGCCATGAATCACCAGAATTGAAGTAACGGTGGCAGGATGAAACCCAATCAAGGGAAGCAAGCACCAAAATAGATTCCTAATAATTGCCTGGAGGGTTGTGATTCGCGCTGAAACAGTATAATTAAATTCTTCGCTCTGATGATGAACAATATGTGCACCCCAGAAAAGATTGATCTCATGACCTAAACGGTGATACCAATACCAAACAAAATCAGTAGCCAGTAAAAGAGAAACCCAGGTAATCCAGTGATTAGGGATTTTAACCAGCGCAAAATTTTCATACAGATAATAATAGAGCCCATAAAAGCTTCCTGTAATGAAAAGATTCAGCAAGCGTTCTGCGATTCCGATGGAGATATTACTGACAGAGCTTTCGAAGGAAAAGATATTTGATTTTCCTTTTATCGAAGCAATCCAATATTCAAGGAGGAGAAAAACAAAAAATGCCGGAATAATGAATGCGATATAATACATACAATTTGGCTCGATTAAACTTCTTATTCTATTGAAAGCTTTCGCTTTGCTTATGCAAACATATAAGATTTAAATTAATAGTCTATAAATTCTATAGATTTTATTGGTTAATGAAACAACACTTCTATTTTTGCGTTGGATAAGTCAAAAGATAGCTGACGAAATAAAAGAAATGAAAAAGATAAATGCACCTTTATATAATCAAACCTATGTCAACACTGGAAACGGGCCAGTAGTCATTTTACTCCATGGCTTGTTTGGAAATTTCAGTTTGTGGAAAAAAACAGTGGACGCATTAACGGACAAATACCATGTTATCGTTCCGCGTTTCCCGATTTTTGATTTGCCTGTTCATAATACCAACATCAAATATCTGGTAAGAGTATTGGAGGAATTTATAGAATGGAATGAGTTAACGAATGTCACTTTGGTAGGGCACGCCATAG
>DASYTA010000076.1:0-6348 GCA_036002745.1 Cyclobacteriaceae bacterium
GACATTGAAAATAATTGAATCGAAGATCACTGATCAAACTCAGTTGCTCATTTCTTATGTGAAGACCAAGGTAAGCAAAGACAATAAGATAACTGACGTAGCTACATTAGCTAAAGTGAAAGAACTGATTGACGCGTTTGATCAGTTGATGTTGAAGTAAAATCAGATTACTGTAGTTGACCTTCACGTCGATAGCCCGAATTAAATTTTTAAGCGTTTGTGATGAAAGTAATAAGAGCTGAAAACCAGGCCCAAACAAATTATTGGAAAGATGGAGTAAATGAAAGGATTCCCTGTAGCTATTTGCGAATAGATTGCTCCCGTAATATCAAAAACTAATCCGGCATAAGCCCATTCTTTTAGTCTTGGAAATCTTGGTGTGAAAATGGCAACCAGTGCCAAAATTCTAGCAACTCCCAAGAATGGCGATAAGTAAGCAGGATAACCAAGAGAAGTGATGACTTCAACGGATTTGGGATTTCCCAATACCTCCATGACGGAACCGATACCGAAAGCCGGTATAAGCAAACCGCTTAATACCCAAAAGATAATGTTGTCTCGTTTCATATTGTTTTTAAGTTTTATTTATGCAACTAATCGGTTGCTAATATATGTGCAACTATTTGGTTTCGCAAATTATTTCAACAAAATCATTGTGTTCCTGCTCGAAAGGATCTATTAAGGAATGGATTGAATCCATTTTACTCCTACCCCAAAATCCTGCGCATTGTTGAGTTCTGAAGACATAATTGGCAAAACGTCTTTCGTTGTCCAATCATCTTGCGCGTAGAACATAATCGTTGAAGAGCGATCGGGCTTGCCAAAACGGTAAGAAAAATTTAACGACAGATATTCGCTTCCGCTAAGCAGGCCGCGAGCCGCTCTTCGCTGATTAGTTATAGGGATTGGGTTCTGGGGAGTCCAATACTCAGGAACGTAATTCGTTTTTATTCCTATGTCTTCAGGGTTGAGATACGCTCCTTGCACTCTCATTTTTGTGTTTAAGGGAGAGGTCATGCCCTGCATTTCAATTCCAATTGTAAAACGTTTGTGATTTTTAAAATCAAAACTTTGTCCCAGCAAAAAGCGGTAGCCTGTTACAACATCGGCATAATTAAAATTAAATTCTTCCTTACGGATTCTTATCAATTTATCATGCTGCGTTACATATCCGATCGCTAGCGTTATCCCATAATTTTTTGTTATCTGTTTAGTGATAGCAGACCCGATAATGACACCAGCGGCAATGTGCTCTCTTGCACGATTGAGAGGAACACCCACTTGAGCTTCTACATTCAATGTCCATAATAACTTATTCTTGATGCTTCTAATGATATCAAAAAAATGACGATAACCTGCGTCTAAGGTGCCCATGTAAGCCTCACGAAATTTTACTTCAAGTGTTCGTCCTTCACGGTCGGTGAATTTCATTTCCGCCAAATTGTATTCATTTAAAATGCGATAGGCATTCTCGCTACTAATCATTTTATCAAAACCTTCAATAGCACGATCGCTCACAGCTGCATCGATGAAGCTTCTCCCTCCTACAAGCATATTCGCATTAACCGAGGCATAAAGCTCCCCACGCGAAGAAGTTTTTCGAGCGTAGGTTATGTTGGCGCTTCGGATTACTCCGTCTGCTGAATAAAGTTGGTAGCGATGTGGTTCTTGATCGTAAGCAGGATGGTATGTAGCCTCCGCAGGGTTAGGTAAATAAGGTTCACTCGCATCAGGATACTCCAGAACTCCGGAAGGATTCCATGTATTCCCCGCATGGTAATTGAATGAAATTTCGTGATTGCCGGCGATGGGAGAAATCCGGAAAGGAAGGCGCATTGAAAAAGTGCGAACGGGCTCATTGGCGCGGGCATCCACAACTTGGGCGTGCTCAACTGGAATTTCTGTCTCTGTTTGACCAATAGCATTGTTGATCATTAAGATGCAAATGAAAAACCAAAGTTTGTTGAGGATACGGGTCTTGGTGTTGAGAATTAGTGCATCAGCCGCCATGAAACGAAGATAGATGAAAGACATCTACAATGCTGACAAAAATCATTAACCATAACCAGTAAGGAAAACTATCTTTAGAGAAATAATTATAAAATGAAAAAAGGCATCGTGCTTTTTGCTCTGCTGCTGGTCATGCTATCTTCTTGCCATCCTACACACTTTGTCGTTGGCAAAGGTCCACAACAACACCAAGTCGTAAAGGCACACAATAAGTTTTTGTTTCTCGGGTTGAAGCATATTGGTACAGCCCCAGATCCGAATTTGATGAGTAAAAATGCTGCTGACTATAAAATCACCGTGAAGCTCACAGTTGTCGATGTTGTGCTGAATGCAGTGACATTGGGTGTGTATAGTCCGCTTACAGTGATGGTAGAATACTGAAGGTTCGTACTGACGCGAACCATCATAGTACAGGTCACTCTATTCTTTAAACGGTCGCTCTAATTCTCTACTCTCTTTTTAATTTGTGATGAATAAATATGAACAAGTTCATCGCAACTTTTCTGTCTATTGGCTTCTTATCTTGTACTCATCAAAAAGACCCTGAATTAAAAACAGGATCGCAAATGCCAGCCGTATGGATTGATGCCGATACAGGCCATAAACTCACGCGACTCACCACACTGGAAAATGACAACCGGAGTTTTTATTTCCACAACGATCCATTTCTTCCATCAAAAGATGGTGCCGGAGAAATCATAATTTATTATGGAAGCAAGAAGCCAAGGCAATCCGACAAGTGGCATAAAGCAAATGAAATAAAACAATTGTACGCCCTGAATTTAAAAACTTTAGAATCAAAGCAACTTACTCATCATGCCTCCTCCATTTCGGGTGAAGTTGTTGGTAAAAAAAGAAGAGAAGTATTTTATCAAAGCAACGATACCATTTTTGCAACAAATGTAGATAGCGGCATTGCGCGGGTTGTGTTTGTTTTTCCTGATAGCATTCCGCATGCTGGCATCAGTAGCCTGAACGCAGACGAAACTTTGCTGGCAGGTGTATTCAGTGTCCCTGAAAAAGATTCTATTTTAAAACACAATCCCAAAAAATCAGATTTCTTCCGGCTCATTTATTCCGCTAAACTGCCGCATACTATTTTCACCATTAACATTGAAACAAAGGCATTAACTTATATTCACACTGACACTGCTTGGCTTAACCATGTTCAGTTTTCACCGAGCAACCCTAGCCTACTCATGTTCTGCCACGAAGGTCCGTGGCATTTGGTCAATAGAATATGGACCATAGATCTTCATGAAAAGAAACCACAGTTAATGCACAAGCGAACGGTGGAAGGTGAAATTGCGGGCCATGAATCTTTTGGGCCTGCCGGCGACACCGTTTGGTTTGATTTGCAGATACCAAGAGGTAAAACATTTTATTTCACAGGAACGGATGCTAAAACATTAAATGAAAAAAGATATGCGATGACACGCGATGAATGGTCAATTCACTTTACCACTTCGCCCGATGGACAATTATTTTCCGGCGATGGCGGAGACTCAACACAAGTTGCCAAGGCTAAGAATGGAAAATGGATTTATCTTTTTAAACGCCAAGGCGACAGCTTAAAATCCGAGCGTCTTGTAAATATGGAACATCATAACTATGACCTCGAACCCAATGTTCATTTCTCGCCCGACGGAAAATGGATCATCTTCCGTGCCAATTTTGAGGGGAGCAGTCAGGTGTATGCTGTTGCTGTTGAAAAAGAATAATCAATTTTCATTAGTGGCATCAACACCATATTGTATTGCTGCTTCAAGTACATCAATGTTTATATCTTTCAGCGTCTTGAAATTAATGCAATACCCAGTCACTTTCGCTTTGCCTATTTTCTTTCCATACGTGTTGGCCAAGTATTTTTTATCTTCAAGACCAATGATATAGACAGATATTCCTGTTGTGTTTGAGCTGATACCAATTTGATAAAACTCTCTTGTTGTTCCATCGGCATACTTTAAGGCTTGAAGTCCATATCCAATATTAGGATTGGTAACCTGCTTACCTTTATCGTCTTTGCCATCTAAGAACCATAATTTAGATTTTGGCAATGCTTGCAGTATGAGCTTGTGCAACGCTTGTATGTCACTCTGTTTTGGTTCAGGTTGGCTTGCAATATATTTTTTGATTTGATCTTGTACGTTCATATAAAATAAAAATTAGAGGCTGCTACTTTGTTCACCGGATGCCAGGTACCGAGGTTCGTGTCCTCACGAACCTTCAAACTCCAACATTACCGGTCTTCACTTTTCCTGCCCTTGTGTAACTGGCGATGATCACTCCTTTTGTAGTAACGATACTATCTGTTAATGAAAATGCCGCAGGGATCACTCCATTGTCAAACAACTTTTTTCCTTTGCCAAGAGTGAGCGGGTAAATTTTGAGTTTGAGTTCATCCACTAAATCATTCTTAAAAAGAAGTTGAATAAGTTTACTACTTCCCCAAACTTGAATGTCACCACCTTTTGATTTCTTAATCTTCTTTATATCGGCAATGGTTTTTAGGAATACGGAATTTTTCCAATCTGATTTTTTTCTGGTCTTCGACAGCACGTATTTTGTTCCCTCATTGATGCCGGGCCAAAAGTCTGCATGCTTGGGCCAGTAGCCTTCCCATATGTCAAATGTTTTTCTGCCCAAGAGATAATCGGCAGGTTTCAGTTCTTCTTGTATGACATTAGCAAAAACTTCGTCACCGTATGGTGCAGTCCAGCCACCATATTTGAAACCGCCTGATGGATCCTCCTTCCGCCCACCAGGTGCTTGCATTACTCCATCCAATGAAATCATGGATAGCACAATTATTTTTCTCATCGCATTTGCCGTTTTATTACGATATAAATTTCACCAACAAATACGATGTGATCACGGTGTGAATGCGACAATCCTAGTGGCTGATTGCGAAAGGTGTTGGTTTGAAGTTGCTTTCCAGCGATCAGGCAATACCTTAAGAAAAACTAATGAGGGCCTGCTATTATGTAGATGATTCCACCAAGAACCAATAAAATGGTCCAGATTAATAATTCAGCTTTTAATCCAGCTATAAAACCTCTAAATAATCTCTCTAGCATAGATTAAATATAAGGATTTTTTAGGGTTAAGTTTACCGCTGACCTGCCAAGGTTCGTGTCCTCACGAACCTCCTAAAAAAAGTTGCTGAAGAAAGACTCCAGCAACAATTGAAGGTGTTGCAGAGAAGACTCGCCTCAGCTCTAACGTTCGAAAACTACGAAATACTTATAAATCAGATCGTCTTTTATACCTAATTCACCGCCACGGCTCTCGCCCGCCATTCGCAACGTTCCATTCTTTTGAATTGCAAAAGTAAATCTGCTTGAGGTAGACAAAGCTTTTACGTTGTCGATCACTTTTTTAAATTCTCCTCTATTCCCATTTCCAGTTCCATCACCCGTTGCGGTTTGGTCTCCGGAGGCGTAAACGGTGCCATCATTCGTCATAATAAAACTGTAATCTTGGCCTAAATCAACAAATTTAACATTGTCAAAAATCTTCACCCATTCAAAAACTATCTTAACGCTGTTTGAAGCAGCATCGGGAATTCCTTTCTCTTTTCCAAGCTGCCCAACTGATGCTACGCCTGCTCCCCAACAAGTGCTGTCCGTTTTGATTATTAAACTATGTTGATAGCCAGCCTTCGCAGAAATAACATTATCTGCAACCTTAGTCCATTTAGCAACCTTGGCGACTGACTTTGGAAGCCCTAGTTGTCCATATTCATTAGCTCCACATGCCCAAAGGCTACCATCGGTTGTAATTGCAAAACTATGTTCGGCACCAGCCGAAACGGATTTGACATTCTCGAATGTGTCCGCCACCTTGAATATCCAGTCTTCTTTGCTATCAATACCTGTCTCTCCGCCCTTGTTTGATCCGACAGCCAGCAATTTGCCTCCTTTCTTTACTATAAGAGTATGAAAAAGTCCTGCTGACACATCAGTCACGTCATCCATTACTTTAATGAACTTATACGGGAAAGTTTTTGTGTTATCGGCAAGCTGCCCTGCTCCATTATGACCAGTAGCCCAAAGCGATCCATCCTTCTTAAGCGCCATGGTATGATACGCGCCCGCAGACACTTTTGAAACATTATCCAACACAAACACAAACTCATTTTTAGCTACTTTGGTGCCGTCACCTAATTGTCCATGTTCATTCTCCCCGGTTCCATACAAAGTACCATCCTCCATCAGTAAGAAACTTCTTCCAGTACCAGTAAAAACATTGACGATTGGAGAATGATTTTTTTTGAATTTAAGCTGACCGATAGAGTGAAAAGATGAGCCAATGAATAGCAGAATTAAAATTAGTGGC
>DASYTA010000077.1:0-5069 GCA_036002745.1 Cyclobacteriaceae bacterium
TCTGGACGCTCGCTGAAATTCGCGGACCCTGTTTTTATCGAGAACGAAAGGTTCGATTTTATTAACAAACTCGGATGGCTGCTTGGGATTAAGGTAAATTCCGCATTCAGCCTTTTCGATTTCATTTTTAATCCATCCACCAAAATTCACGATAATCATTTTACCTGAAGCAAGACCGTCAAAATATTTGTTGGGCGAGCCCGTTTGCAGAATCGGAACATTTTTATAGCTAACAAAGACCGCGTCAGTAATATTCATTACTTCTTTCACTTGATCACGACTTACAAAACCTGTGAACGAAATATTTTTTAGGCCCAATCGCTCAGCAGAAACTTTTAGATATGGAAGCATGGCTCCATCGCCACATAGTATAAAATGAATTGGTAAGTCGGCTTTGCGCGATACGTTTGCACATTCAAGGAAATGATCTAACCCGTTGGCAACACCGGCAGTTCCGATATAAGAAACAACGAATTTTCCTTTCAAATTAAATTTCTCTTCTAATGCAGGTTCTTTTATTTCAGGCTTGTAGAAATCACAGTCGGCGATATTGGAAATAATATGAATTTTTTTCCCGCTAACTTTTTTCTCGATTGCGTCTTCAATTGGCTGCGAAAGTGCCACGATGGATTTGGCCTTTCGGTATATTGATTTCTCAAGTTGAAAGAGAAGCTGAAGCAGAAAATAATTTTTTACAAAACCCATTTGCACGGGCGCATCTGGCCAAAGATCTCCCACTTCAAAGATGAAGGGAACTTTAGTCTTTTTCTCCAGCCATATCGCTGCCAATCCTATCGTTAGCGGAACTGAAATTGCGTAACAAACATCAACGTGTGGAATTTTTTTAGCGATAGCCACACTTTGTTTAATGTATTTGAGGAAGGAGAAGCTACGCGCAGCAAATCCAAAGCTATTGTCGTAAGCGACCGGCAAATAATGAACTTCAATCCCCTCACAATTTTCTTGCCTGTACTTCTTTTCATTTGAGCCAGTAATCATCACAGTCTCAATTCCATGATCCACTAATGCCTTAGCCAGATAATATGATCGAAGCGCACCACCTTTTTCGGGAGTATTAAAATGTTGGTGTAAGATCAAAACTTTCATCTTGCAAAGAAAAAAGGAAACCCTGGCAATCCAAATCACGTTTTGAAATTAAGATACCGATCGGTATCTTTGATATATGAGAAATAGGGAAGAAACAATGGGGATTATTTTGAAGCAGGCAGGTGGATTATTCAATTCGCAGGGCTACAAAGCAACTTCCATTGGGCATATTACGGCAGCATCAGGATTTACAAAGGGCGCGATCTATCGTCATTTTAAAAATAAGGATAAGTTAGAAGAGGAGGCGCTTGGTTATTTAACTGGTGTCATGTTCGAAAACCTAACCAAGCGAATCAAAGCGGAAAAAACAGCAGGTGATAAATTGCGTTCAATAGTTAATTTCTTTGAGTCATACATCAGTAAACCTCCAATTAAGGGTGGATGCCCCTTATTGAACGCCGCAGTTGAAGCGGATGACAGTAGTCCGCAATTGCGAAAAAAAGCGAACTCTATTTTAGAGGTTCTAAAAAATTCGATCTGTCATATTCTCACCAAAGGCATTGAGTACGGACAAATAAAAAAGACAGTCGACAAAAATTATTTTGCAACCATCATGATTGCAGGCCTGGAAGGAGGCATTATGATGAGTAAGCTGATGCGAAACGATAAGGACATTCGGATTGTGATCAAGCACTTAGATGGCTTGATCCGTGAAATTGAAGTCTAAAAAATTTTTGAACAATAAGATACCAATTGGTACCTAAAACATAACCCCGTTAGTAATATGAAAAAGATTATCATTTTCTCTATTGGCTTATACCTCAATACACTAGCTTGGATCTACCCACGCAAAGCAGCAAGAAAAGGTTTTTATCTTTTTTGTCGACCAATGCGAAGAGCGGTGAAACCACACCATCTCGAATTTTTCAATACCTCTGAAAAATTTGAGCTTGAGTATGCCGGAAAAAAAGTGCAAGGCTATCGCTGGGGAAACGGAGAAAAAAAGATTTTGCTTTTACATGGCTGGGAAAGTCACAGCTATTGGTGGAAGAGCATTGTTAATAGTTTGTCGAAGGAGCAATTCACGCTCTACTCCATCGATGCTCCGGGGCATGGTCTTTCAGAAGGAACTTACATTAATGTTCCGCACTATAGCGGCCTGATAGAACAATTAGTGAAGAGTCATGGAGAGCTTCACGCAATTCTCGCGCATTCACTGGGAGCATTCTCAAGTGTATATACACTTCATCGGTTGCCAGACCTTCCTGTTTCAAAATTGGTAGTGTTGGCCTCACCTGGAGAAGCGAATGAGTTTTTTCAGCACTACCGCAGAGTTCTTGGATTATCTAACAGAAGTATAAAAGTGATTGGCGATTACTTTGTTGAGAAATTAGGATACGGTCCTGAATATTTTTCACTGAAAGATTTTGCTGCGAGCCTACAGCTACCCGGATTGATCATTCATGATACCGAAGATAAAAGTGCGCCTTACGAGCATGGCCTTGAGGCGCACAACAACTGGAAAAACTCAGAGATGATAACTACCACAGGTTTGGGACATAATTTGAAATCAAACGAATTACTTGAAAAAGTGAAGCTGTTCGTTAGTTCTGAAGTCTTGGTGTGATCTTAATCCCAAAGTAGAGGTTGCGTGTTGCTGCGGCATTATAATAACGCGCTCCTTGAGCATTGAGGTCGTTGCCCAAACTGTATTTTTGATCCATCGCATTATCAACTCCTGCAAAAATTTCGAACGGTGTTTTTTGAATTTGGTTTTTGAATCCAATCCGTGAACCAATCAAAAAATATTCTGAAGCATATGATGTGTTCGCATCATTGAGAGGAATACGATCGACATAAGTGGAAGTAAAATTCCAGTAAAAGCCATTAGCTAAACTAAAATCCAAACCATAAACTAAAGTGGTTCGAGGAGTTCCTGTCCAATCCTTGCCTGAATAATCAATACCATCATGAGCGTAGTTTACAAACTTGTAGTTCGTCATAGTGTAACTAATCCATGTTTGGAGATGAGCTTTAGAAGCATTGGTAGTCTGCCATGCTAAAAATGTTTCCAATCCTTTTTGCGAAGTGTTTCCGGCATTGATAAAATAATCTCCGTTATTCTGACTTACGATAGCATCATTTAATTCAAAATCATACGTGGCAACGTCAAATGAAAATGCCTTCAAGAATTTTCCACGAAAACCAATTTCATAATTGATCCCCTGCTCAGGCGATAAACTATTGTTATAAACTCCTGACGAGGGAAGTACTTCTGCCAACGATGGTGCAGAAAAACCTTTGCTTATCGACGCATACGATGAGAATCGTTCACTAAACTTTTTCAATAACGCAAAGCGAGGAGAAAATACCGGATCGAAATTTCGTTGCTGATAACCGAGTGGACTTCCTGCTATTCGGTTGTCACTATATTTCATAAAAGTTCCACTTCCTCCAACGGTTAAGAAAAAATTTTGCGGAAGATTAAATTCCGCCTGCCCAAATAAAAGAATAATGTCTGAAGTCAACCGATCATCACTTTGCAGCGTGTCTTGAACTCCGGATTTGTTTCCATAATCAGTAAGCGAAGAATTAAAATGTTGGTACTCGGCACCCATTGTCAATTTTCCAGCCCAGCTTCCTTTATCAAATTGATATTGTGTGTCGGTTCGTCCACCAAAATTGTATTCCGTTCTTCTTTCATAATTTCTTATCGCTGGGTTTGTAAAATCAGTGTAGCTATCGTAAAGCCCAACGCGTGTAGACCATTTCGATGACCATTGTTTTTCATATTGCGCACCACCAAAAATTGTTTTGTTATAAATAGCGGCTTGTTGCTTTACAGCTCCGTTCGGGTCTGGTCTGGCCTGACTAGGGTCTGCAGTGTACTGCGCTAACGTTAATCCACCAGGCGTTTGATAGTACAAATCACTATAGAAAGTGTACAACTGTAAGGTGCTTCTATCCCCCAAAGAAAAAACTCCTTCTAGATTTATTGCATCGCGCCTCATAGCGCTTTGTTGTCGATAACCATCGGATTGCTGGTGAGCGTAATTCACAAATACCTTTCGCTTTGCGTTTCCGAGCACGGCTTTAGCTTGATAGCGTTGCAAACCAAAACCTCCTCCAACTGTACTCACTTGTAAAAGTTTTTGATTTGTTAACGGACTGTTTAGCAAAACCACACCACCCGTTCCTGAACCGTACAGACTCGCACCAGGACCTTTTATAATTTCCATTCTCCCGAAAGCATCAAAGTCGAAGAGATTGAGATAAGTGTTACCGCCACCATCGGTCAGTGGTAATCCGTTCCAATAAAATTTTACATCACGTACACCAAAGGGAGAGCGAATTGTACTTCCACGAATGGAGAATCGATAACTGCCTGGTGATCGCTCTTCCATACGAACTCCCGGAATTGTATTTACAGAAGAAAGAATGGAAGTATTGTTAAAACGATTTAATTCTTTTTCGGCCACCAATCCGATAGCTACCGGAGTTTCTTTTAATGACCGATTGGAGGAATATGCATTGACGATGACTTCATTCAGAACTTTCGAAGTGTCATTTGATATTTGCTTTTGCGCGAAAATCTGAAATGAGAAAAACGAAAGGATAATTGTCCACCGAATTGACATAGTACAAAACTAATAATGAAAAGTTAGGGAGAACTAAAAGGCTGCAATAACTTCTTCGAGTTTCCTTACAGCAGGAAAAAACTCAAGAAGCTTGAGCATTATCCGATCAACCAGCGTATCAGGACATGAAGCTCCACTGGTTAGCACAATTTTTACAACCTCTTTCTCTGGTAAAAAATCAATGGTGGCTTTTTTCTCTTTCCGAGGATAATCAAAGTGGTGAATCTCTTTCTGCGATTTAATCTCCAGATCAGAGTTGATGAAATAAGTTGGGAATTTTCCTTCGCAAAGCTCAACAATGTGCGATGTATTGCTACTGTTATATCCACCAACTACGATAGCGAGATCAGCACCCGTCTTTAACAATTCGTAGGAAGCATCTTG
>DASYTA010000078.1:0-1770 GCA_036002745.1 Cyclobacteriaceae bacterium
AACAATACCAGGCAACACCATTCCCACTTTCAAATCTTTAATTTCATTCACTCCATCTTGAAATGAAAACACTTCAAATTTTTCTCGTGGATCACGGCCCGGTTTTTCTAATTCAGAAAGAATGTCGGTGAGCGTTGGCAAACCAACTGTTTCAGTAACATATTTTTTCAAGTCAAGCTTCTTCCTTAGCTCAGCGCTAGTCATCAGATCTTTTACAGAACAACCTAAATCTTTCGCAAACTTCTCAACCAATTCATAACGCTCGGGGTGAACAGCACTTGCATCCAAAGGGTCTTTAGAATCGCGCACACGCAAAAAACCGGCACACTGTTCAAATGCTTTATCCCCAAGTCGCGTTACTTTCTTTAATTCATTTCTTGTTTTAAATGCACCGTTCTGGTTCCGATACTCTACAATATTCTTCGCCAATTGTGGACCAAGACCTGAAACATATGACAGTAGTTCTTTACTCGCCGTATTCACTTCCACACCAACAGAGTTAACGCAACTCATCACCACATCATCCAATCCGGCTTTCAATTTCGTTTGATCTACATCGTGTTGGTATTGCCCCACTCCTATCGACTTGGCATCGATCTTCACCAGTTCAGCTAATGGATCCGTAAGTCTGCGGCCAATGGAAACTGCACCTCGCACGGTGATATCATGATCAGGAAATTCTTCACGTGCCACTTCCGATGCCGAGTAAACAGAAGCTCCACTCTCGTTCACCATCACCACAATAATTTCTTTCGGCAAGCCAATGCTTTTAATAAATGATTCAGTCTCGCGACTGGCAGTGCCATTTCCAATAGCAACCGCTTCGATTTTAAAACGATCACAAAGTCCAAGAATAATCGTTGCCGACTTTGCTGACTCACGTTGTGGTTCCAATGGATAAATAACCGTATCAAACTGTAATTCTCCTTGCGCGCCTAGACACACCACCTTAATGCCGCTACGAAATCCGGGATCAAGGGCGAGCACACGTTTCTGGCCAAGTGGAGATGCCAACAATAATTTTTTGAGGTTCGACGCAAAAACTTTTATCGCCTCGATATCAGCTTGCATTTTTGTTTCTATACGAACCTCACTCTCCAACGTTGGTTTTAACAAACGCTTGTAACAATCTTTAATGGCAAGCTTCACTTGCTCTGATGATGAAGTAGACGATTTTACAAACTGGTTTTCTAAAGATTGAATCGCCAGTTCTTCGGTTGGAGAAATATCCAACAGGATAAATCCTTCTTTTTCTGCCCTGCGCATAGCAAGCAATCTGTGTGAAGGCGTTTTCTTGATCGGCTCTTTCCAATCAAAATAATCTTTGAATTTCTGTGCGTCCTCGCTCTCTGCTTTTGATTTAACTACTGTTGCTTGAATGAGCCCATCTTGCCAAAATAATTCGCGGATGTTTTTTCTAGCCTCCTGATTTTCGCTTACCCATTCGGCAATAATGTCACGCGCTCCATCCAATGCTTCCTGCGAATTAGCCACACCCAACTCATTATTAATATATGTGGAAGCAGTAGCTTCGAGGTCCAATTTATTTTGAGCAAAAATCAATGTCGCCAATGGCTCCAATCCTTTTTCTTTGGCGATGCTCGCTCGTGTTTTGCGTTTGGGTTTATATGGCAAGTAAATATCTTCCAGCTCCGCCATCGTTTCAGCTTCTTCTATCAGTTTCGCCAGTTCGGGCGTAAGAAATCCCTGCTTCTCGATTGACTTTACAATTGCCTCTTTTCTTGTGTCTAATTCAACTAACTGTTCATG
>DASYTA010000079.1:0-8320 GCA_036002745.1 Cyclobacteriaceae bacterium
GATTTTCACGAAGCCGAAGAGGTTACCTTTTTGTCGTACCGCGCCGAAAGTCTTGTCACGATACCTCAATCAAATGGTGAACCCAAAAAATATGAAGAAGAGAAAGGAATTACTTTCGCGCAACCTAATTTCTTTAAAATATTCGATCGTAAAATTCTACATGGTGCTGCAGACAAAGCTCTAGACGATCCAAACGAAGCGATCATTTCTAAAAAGCTTGCCCTGAAATATTTTGACAAAGCAGACCCCATCAATGAGGTTGTAAAATTCGATAATAAAGAATACAAGATTGTATCAGTAATGGAGGATTATCCCTCCGATACAGATTTCCCTTTTGATCTAATGCTTTCCTACATTACTATTAAAAAAGAACACGAAGAAAATGGTTGGAATAGCATCTGGAGTGATGAGCAATGTTATTTCAAATTGAGGAAAGGAGCTGACGTAAAGTCCATTGAAGGAAGAATTACAGCCTTCTGGAAAAAATACCACGGAGACAATGATCCTAATCGATCGAATCAGACTTTTGTCATGCAGCCTTTAAGCTCATTGCATTTTGACGATCGCTATGGCAATTTCAATTACAACACGATCAGCAAACAACAACTTCTCGCCTTTGCTATCATTGCCATATTTCTGATCGTTACAGCTTCCGTAAACTTCATCAATCTTACTACAGCCGAAGCAATTAAACGATCCAAGGAAGTAGGTATTAGAAAAGCATTGGGCAGTTCACGCAGTCAGTTGATTCGTCAGTTTTTAGGAGAGACAACATTGGTAACTACTATTGCTGTGATTGTCGCGATTGCCATTACTTATTTGGCCTTGAGTTTTATCAATCCTTTTTTGGACTTGAAACTCTCGATGGATTTTGCGGGGGATAAAATGCTATGGATT
Source organism: Cyclobacteriaceae bacterium (assembly GCA_036002745.1). GTDB lineage: Bacteria > Bacteroidota > Bacteroidia > Cytophagales > Cyclobacteriaceae > ELB16-189. The sequence goes on from DASYTA010000079.1 coordinate 898, forward strand.
TTTTTAGTTGGAGTTACACTGATCGTAGCCATACTTTCAGGTTTTTATCCTTCTCTTGTTGTATCGGGATTTAATCCGGCACTGGCATTGAAGAATCTGATCAGCAATAAAAATTCCTCAGGATATACACTAAGAAGAAGCCTTGTAGTATTGCAATTTTTTATTTCTCAGTTCTTTATCATCGGCACTATAGTGTTGATCAATCAAATGAATTACTTCCAAGACAAGGACTTGGGATTTAAAAAGGATGCGATCATCTCTGTACCAATACCAATCACTGAATCTCCTGATAAAACAAAGACAAACAGCAACGCGAGAACATTACGTGATGAACTTTCCCGCTTAAGTGGAATTGAAATGGCGAGCTTGTGTAACACGCCTCCCGCTTCAGGCTCCACATCTAATACTAGTTTTACTGTAGAAGGAAACACCGAAAGTTATCGAACACAAGTGAAGTTGATTGACGGAAATTACGTGAACCTCTTCGGGCTAAAATTATTAGCGGGAGAAAATGTTGCTGACCTGGATACTGCTCAAGGTTTTTTAGTCAACGAAAAATTGTCTTCGATGGCTGGCTTCAAAAACCCCAATGAAATGATCGGTAAGAAAATTAAGCTTTGGGGAAAGGATTTGCCAGTAGTTGGCGTTGTAAAAGATTTTCATACTGTTTCGCTCCACGATCCCATTGAAGCGACCATTATGTTCAACCGAATTCGAAACTATGAAACTCTTTCGTTGAAATTAAACTCTGCAAATATTCAATCAACCATCAAACAGGTTCAACAAAAATGGGAAGCAGCCTATCCCGATTTTATATTCTCTTATCAATTCATGGACGATCAAATCAAAAAATTCTATGAAAGCGAGAAAAAAATGTCGGTTATGCTAAGTGCGTTTACATCACTCGCTATTTTTATCGGCTGCCTGGGTTTATTCAGCCTGGCAACCTTCATGGCCAATCAAAAAACAAAAGAAATCGGTGTTCGTAAAGTGATGGGTGCATCTGTAGAAAGTATCGTGTTCCTCTTTTCGAAAGAGTATATCAAATTAATTCTGATTGGGTTTATTCTTGCAGTGCCCTGTGCATGGTACGTAATGAACCAATGGCTCAACCAATTCGCCTATAAAATTGAGATTGGTCCTGTTATTTTCTTAGCTGGGTTAGTCGTCACTTTTATGATTGCTGTTTTTACGGTGGGGTATCGTTCATTCAAAGCAGCCATCGCCAACCCGATTGACTCATTAAAGTACGAATAACAAATTTTGATACACACGATGGAGAGCAAATTGAACTAAATGATTGAATTACCAGTTAGGTAGAAAATCATTTTCAACTTATTCCTAACCTTTAAAAAATCTTCAAAATGACTCCGATCGAAATCTGTCTGCTACAATGGACCACCTACAATGCCCGAATGCAAAAAGTTTTGGATGCTATCAGCGACCAAAATTTTAATTCACCCATTACTTCTGGTGGCAATTCTCCATCCTGGCTTTTGGGTCACCTTGTGGATACCGACGATAAGATTCTTGAGCTCTTTGGAATTCGCGCCCGACTATATCCAGAGCTAGAGAAAATTTATCACCACGAACGTGGAACAAACCAAACTGGGCATTTAACAAAAGCTGAGCTTACCACAAAATGGAAAGCCATAACGGCGGAACTTGATAAAGCATTTAAATCGTGGAGTGAAAATGATTGGATGGGCAGACATACGGCTGTTTCGGAAGAAGATTTTAAGAAGGAACCTCACCGCAATAAACTCAACGTAATGCTGAGCCGTGTTTCACACAAAGCTTCGCACTTAGGACAAGTCGCGATGCAACCAAAGTAATTTAAAAACTAAAGGCGTCGGTATCTCGACGTCTTTTAGCTTATAGTGAAGCAATATAAAGGTCCTCCACTTTTTTTCTGGCCCACGGAGTTTTTCTAAGAAAGGTGAGACTGGATTTTATGCTTGGATCAAACCGGAAGCAATTGATGCTAATGATCTCGCCCAAGTCTTCCCAACCATAACGATCCACTAAAAATACGAGAATCGCTTCCAGTGTTTTTCCGTGCAACGGGTTGTTGGGTTGGGCTTCAGTCATTAGTTTAGAATGAATTTTAATTCGCGTTCGTAATCAGCTCGAATATCTTCAGGCAATTTAGCAAAAGCGCTTTCAATCTTTTTGAGTTGTTGCTGGTAAAGATTGAAGAGCACGGTACCCGACTGTCGCTGAATTTTTGCTTCTTTCATTTTAGTGCAAAAGAAAATACGCAGCTCCAACTCTGTTTCTTTGATACCTGAATATTTGATTTGTCGGTTGGCAAACCGCAATACCTTTCGAAGCGATTTTTTGATATAGTAAACATTGGAAGATGGCACAGTCATGAAAAGCTCATTCAATTCCCCCTTTACATTTTCGATATAAGCTTGCTCATTACCTGCTTCAAATAACAGGTAATTGAGCAGCTCTTTATTTTCTTTTTTGTATTTCGCTAATCGCATGCACAACTCCTGCAACAATTCTGCATCCAGTGTGCGCAACTCTTTCTTAATTTCCTGCAAGGAGGCTGTAGTCATGTCTTCGTGATTTCAGGCACGAAGATATGAACCTCTCCTGTTCAAATTATCTTTTTTCAGGCTGCATTTCTGTAGCCACACCAATACGATTCCATGCATTGATAATGATCACGGCCATAATCAGTTGCATTACAAATTTTTCGCCAAAAATACCTACTGCCTTTTCATACGTAGCCTCTGAAAGCCGATTGCTAATCAGAGTAACTTCTTCGGTAATGGAAAGAATTATTCTCTCTTCTTCCGTAAAAAAAGAAGTATCTCTCCAGGCATTAATCAAAAACAAACGCTGCGCATTATCGCCATCTTCAATAGCTTCTTTGATATGCATATCAATGCAATAAGAACAGCCATTAATTTGCGAGGCTCTAATCTTAATTAGGTTTTTCTGCGTAGCCGTTAGTTTGGTTTTAGCCAAATACTTCTCTAGTGAGCCCATTGCGCCATAGGCGTCCGGCTCGACTTGCCTCCATTTTAATCTCTCTTTCATGTGGTTTTTTGTTTTGTTTGATGAAACAAAGGAACATGACAGAAGGGCTAAAAAACTTAATCTTGATTAAGAAATGATTTGGTCAGAAAAATAATCTGAAAAAGGATTCTATGATTAACTTTTCTTGCCTCGAATTTTACTTAGAAACTCGGGCGTAAAGCCCAGGTAAGAGGCCAACATATATTGCGGCACTCGTTGTACAAAATCGGGATAGGATGTGTTAAAGTGATGATAACGTTCTTCAGCCGACTGATCGAAAATGTAATGCATGCGCATGACTGAAGCAGTGAATGCCCGTTGTAAAATGACACGAAAGTAACGTTCCAAAGACGGAATTGAATTAAAGAGTCGATCCATGGTTTGCTTGTCTATCGCTACGATTTCAGAATCCTCCACAGCCTGTATATTGAAAGAAGATGGTTTTTTTGAATCGAAGCTAGTGTAGTCGGTGATCCACCAATTATCAATACCAAACTGCACAATACGATCTTCGCCAGCTGGCGTTTGGATGTACATCCGCACACAACCACGAATCACAAAATAGTTGTCAGTGCATACCTGCCCTTCCTGAAGCAGATGTTCCTTTCTTTTTATTTTTTGGTATCGTACACCTTCGAGCAATACCTTCTCTTCTTCATTTGAGAGCGCAACAAATCTTTGAATGTGAGCAAGCAATGCTTTCACTTCCACCATCTATCTTCAATGACTTTTAGCATTTCAGAATGAACGCCACCTGCGGCACAAAGCTCTCCACCGAATAAAAAATTATCGCCGCCCTTAAAGTCCGTAACTTTTCCGCCGGCTTGTTGCAAGATGAAAGCGCCACCGGCAACATCCCAAGGCTTCAGGTCATATTCAAAAAATCCTTCAAGGCGACCAGCTGCCACATAGGCCAAGTCAATTGCCGCACTTCCTAACCTTCGGATGCCGTGAGTATTTTCAAGAAAGTTCTTAATAATGTCGAGGTAGATATCTTTTTTTTCGCTGTGGTAATAGGGGAAACCCGTAGCCAAAAGACTTTCGTTTAGATGAGTAATAGGGGAAACACGAATTTCATTTCGATTGCAATAAGCTTTTCCATTTTCAATCGCATGAAAACATTCACTGTGCGTTACTTCATAAACCACGCCCAGCACAACCTTTTCATTTCTTCTTAAAGCGATGCTGATGGCAAAAATTGGTAGGCCATGCAAAAAATTAGTCGTGCCATCTAGTGGATCAATAATCCACTGATATCCATTCTCGCTTTTTGAATCGGTTCCTTCTTCTGCAAGAAAACCTGAGCCAGGAATAATCTTTTTGAGCGCGTCAACAATTTTCTTCTCAGACTCTTTATCAACGTACGAAACTAAATTGCTGAATGAACCTTTCTGCTCGATTCTAGCACGATCAAAATGTGAACTCTCGTGGCGGATGAAGCGCGCCACTTCCTCACATAAATCCATCACTGCCTTTTCTACCTTGATTAAATCCATCTCAATATCTTTAACGTCAATTTAAACGTTTTTAGTTTTGAATTCGATGTCTATTATATAAACTATCTCACTCTTCTTTTATCCGGCCTTTCTCCTTTCCGCTAATAACCATCACAATCTCACCCTTTACTTCCTTCTTTTGAAAGTGTGCTAGTGTATCCGATACAGTTCCCGTAAATGTCTCCTCGTGGAGTTTGGTCAACTCGCGGGAAACCGACACCAATCGATCATCACCAAAAAATTCAACCATTTGTTCCAGGGTTTTCACTAAACGATGGGGTGATTCGTACAAAATGATGGTACGCTCCTCCTCAGCTAATTCCTTCAGCAATGTTTGTCTACCCTTTTTGTGGGGCAAGAATCCCTCAAACACAAAGCGATCGGTCGGAAATCCTGATTTCACCAAGGCAGGAACGAAAGCTGTTGCTCCCGGCAAACATTCAATTTTTAGATTATGCTTCAAACATTCGCGCACCAATAAAAAACCGGGATCGGAAATTCCCGGGGTGCCCGCGTCACTCACCAGCGCCATGATTTCTCCTTCTTTCAATTTTTGAATAACCGACTGCAACGCCTTGTGCTCATTAAAAATATGAAAGCTTTGCAGTGGCTTTGAGATCTGGTAATGCTTTAGCAAGAATCCTGAAGTACGCGTGTCTTCAGCAAGAATAGAATTTACTGACTTTAAAACTTCTAATGCGCGTAGCGTGATGTCGCCAAGATTGCCAATAGGTGTTGGCACAACATAAAGCGACACTTTCTCTTCCATCAAAGCAATTGATCAATAGCCTTCGCTAGTTTTCGATCCTTATCCGTAACAACATCGCCGGCATCATGTGTGGAAAGCTCAATGTTTACTGTGTTGTAAACATTGGTCCAATAAGGGTGGTGATCCATCTTTTCGGCTAGCAAAGCAACTCGCGCCATAAAAGCGAAGGCCTCTGAAAAATCTTTAAACTTAAAAGTTTTCTTCAGGCGATTGTCTTGTTCTGTCCATTCCATAACGTTGAGTGAGGATAGAAAGATAAGCTAAACAGAAATAAAAAGGAAGCGAAACTAAAGTGCAATAAGGCCTTCTATTCCCGAAGCCTGATTATATACTTCAATTACGTCTTCGCTCCCAGGCATCATCATCTGAAGTGTCACGCTGATATAGTTTCCATTTTTTGAAGCCTTTTCTGTGGCTTCGTGTTTTGGAAAGAGCCTTTTTACATCTGCCACTTTTTCCTTTGGCACTATAAACTTAAACGTATACAACGATGGCCAGATATAATGGTCATCCAGTTTCTGTCGGAGTGAGTCAGCCCAATTGGATTCCATACATTTTAGAGAATAAAAAAAGTCGCCCCGATTGAAGCCGGGGCGACTCATTAATAATATCAATTAATAAAACTTGTAGCGCTTGTCTTTAATGTCTGATCCGTCTTTTATTGCTTGAGCAATATTAAGACCTGATCTATTGTTAATATTTTTCTCCAGTTGCGACTTGTATACAGCATAGTCGCCAACTTCAGGAGCAATTGTTTTGTTTTGAAGCTCTAAAACAATCACACCGTTTTCACCTGCAAATGGCGTTGAGCGCTTTCCATTCTCCAACGAAAATGCTTTACCAACTCCGGATGGATCCAATCCTGCACTTGGCAAAGTATTAGAATTCAGTTTCAAGTCGCTGGAAGAATTTACTTGAGCATCATTACCAAACGCTTTTGCCATTTCATCCAAAGTTCCTTTTTCAGCACTTAGTTTTTCGATGATCTTCTTTCCTTTAAGGATGTTACGAACAGCAGGAGTGATTTCTTCTTTCACTTGATCAAGCGAGCGGTAGCCTTCTTCTGTCTCACCCGTCATCATTGCTACGATGTAGTTATTATCAAGATCAAATACTTCAGATACTTTTCCTTCAGATCCATCGCGGAAGAGCCATGTCACCACTTTGCGGGCATCACCAAGGTTTCCAACACGCTGGTCGTTTGTGTTAAGGTCTTTTGCCTCCAACACATTCAAACTTTCTTTACCAGCTTTTTCTTTGAAGGCATCAACACCAGAAAGTCCAGCTGCAAAATTCTGCGCCTTCAAGAAAGCTGCGTTGTGTGTATCATCGCTTGGCACCACTTTCAGTTCAACAGTAGCAATAGTGTACGATGAATTATCTTTCAACGAGGTAACGTCAATGATATGGTAACCAAACTGAGTTTCCACCACATCGGATAACACTCCCGTTTTCTTAGCATTAAATACTGCACTTTGAAATGGCTTCACCATTTGGCCTGAGGTGAAGTAGCCCAAGTCGCCACCACGCGAAGCAGTACCATCTGTACCAAATTCACTTGCTTTAGCTGCAAAATCGGCACCGGCTTTAATTTCCTTTAAAATCTTTATAGCTTTATCCTTAGCTGCTTTTTTCTTTTCGGGTGTATCATTATCCCAACGAATCAGAATGTGTGATGCTTTAGCTGTATATGTCGTGTCAGTACCCGCCTTCACCACCTTTGTAATTTTATAATTCCCATCACTCAGAAATGGACCAATAACATTTCCGGTTACCAACTTATCTTTTGTTATAGTGGGTGGCAACGTTGCCATCGTGTACTTCTTATAAGGATTTTGTCCTTCGGTATTAGTTGCGGCAAATAAGGAGTCATCGGCAACTGTCTTAAAATCAGAAGCTATCTTTTCTGCTTCGCTTTTAATTTTAGCCGAATCTTCTGCCGATGCAACTACAGGAAATGAAACATAATTCAAGCTGCGAGTAAATTTCGCTTTGTACTTTTCTTTGTACTTATCGTAATACTCTTTCAAATCGCTGTCAGCAATTTTTATAGTTGAATCACTTATCGCGAAATAAGGAACAAACAACAATTTTATTTCGGCTACATCATTTTGATTGTGATAGT
>DASYTA010000080.1:0-7131 GCA_036002745.1 Cyclobacteriaceae bacterium
CAAGATGAACGTTACCAATAGCATCCCCACCACGAGGTTCTCCATTACTGTGTGAATGGTGAGATTCACCAATGTGGTTCGATCGTAGAAGACTTTGATCTTCACGCCGGTTGGCAATACACGATTATTGATGTCGTCGATCGTTGCATTCAAGTCTTTTAATACCTGACTTGGATTTTCTCCTTTGCGTAGCAAAACAATTCCTTCCACCACATCCTTTTCATCACCTCGACCTACTTTACCGAGTCGTGGTTTAAATGACTCACTGACTTTACCAACTTCTCGTACAAAAATTGGAGTACCATTAATGTTTTTAATGATGATATTCTCGATATCACCCATGTCGTTGATTAGACCGAGACCACGCACAAGGTACGCTTGTGTTCCTTTCTCTACCACATCGCCACCAACGTTGTCGTTGTTGGCTTTGATCGCATCGAACACATCATTAGGAGTAAATCCAAAAGCTGCAAGTTTGTTTGGATCGAGTGTCACTTCATACGTCTTCACTTCACCTCCAAAGCTTACAACATCCGCAACACCTTGAACAGCTTTTAGTCGCTTGTCAATTACCCAATCTTGTATCTCTTTTAACTGACGAACTGTTCTGTCCTTTCCTTCTAACGTGTAGCGATAAATTTCTCCAGTAGGACCAGACGGAGGTTGAATTTCAGGATCGGCGCCATCAGGCAAGTTTACATTCGCGATTTGGTTGTTCACCATTTGACGAGCATGGAAGTCGTCAATCTCATCTTCGAAAATCAACGTAACAACAGATAACCCAAAAAGAGAAATGGAGCGTAAACTTGTCTTGCGCGGCACCACGTTCATCTCGGTCTCAATGGGAATGGTTACAAATTTTTCCAATTCTTCAGCACTACGACCTGGCCACTGCGTGATGATCACAATGCGGGTGTTGATTACATCTGGAAATGCCTCGATAGGTGTATTTAAGAAACTACGAACACCCACGATGATAACGATGAGCGTAAAGAGGAAAATCATTACGTTACTTCGCAACGAGAAACTAATGATCCCTTTAATGAAATTGTTCATGTTCGGAGTGCAGGATTAAAGTCTATTATAGGCAGTAAGCACAAAGAGAGATCCATCAGAAACAACGCGGTCGCCCATATTTAAACCACTTTCTACTTCATAAAAATTCCCAAACGTTCTTCCTATCGTTATCCCAACTTTTTCAAATTCGCCTTTGCCAATCTCGCGCATCACATAATAGCGGTTGTTTTCCAGAATCACTGACATCTGTGGAATCGCTGTGATCGATATCTTGTGTTTTGAGGTAACAATAATGGAGGCAAACATTTCGGGTTTCAGTAATCCCTCGCTATTGTTTAACTCAGTACGGATTTTAATTACTCTTGAATCGGGATCGAGCATCGTACCAATTTTCTTCACGCTTCCTTTAAATAGTCGATCAGGATACGCAATTGTTTTTACCTGCACTTCATCTCCTTCTGCAACTCGTGAAAGATCGCTTTCATGAATATTAGCCCACACCCAAACTGTCTTTAAATCGGAGATCGTGAAGATGTTGGTGTTGTTGTCGTTACGAATTTGTGTTCCTTCAGTGATACTGCGCTCAACGATGTAGCCTGATCTTGGGGCCGACACATTATAGATAGCATCCAAATCGCTGGACGAACCACCATATAATTTGAGAATCTGTGTACGTTCGTTCAATTCAGATTGCGCATTGTTATAATCTTTTCTGGCGTTGGCAAATTCTTTTTCGCTCATCATCCCAGCCGAAAAAAGTTCTTGCGCGCGTGCCAAGTTTTTTTCTTCTACCGAGAAATTTGATTTCGCAATATTATAATCACGTTGAATCTGGCTCATATCCATACTTAGTAATGTAGCCAAGGGTTGTCCTTTTTGAACATAGTCGCCCAACGAAACGAAAATTTTCTCTACAGTGCCACTCACCACTGGATATATACGCACTACGTTGTCTTCAGCAAAACTTACTTCACCGACTGCCGTCAATTGTTCAGCCAATGATTTCTGCTTGATTGTATCAATTTTGACATGCTCCATCTGGCTTTCGCTAAGCACAAGTTTGGTTTTTTCTGATTGCACCTCCTTCTTTACTTCTTTCTTTTCTTTCCCGCAGGATGCGATCAAGGAAGTGAGGAGAAAAATAAAAATGATCTTCTTCATGTTCTACCTAAAATTAATTTTCGATGACGGTTTCGCCTACGCTAAAATTCAAATTGTTAACACTATTTAAAAATTGTTGACGGAGTTCAATCAACTGAATATTCGTACTTATATAAATACGCTGATAATCGATGAACTCCAATAAACTGATATCTCTTTTCTGGAAGTAAGTATTGGTGTTGCGGTTAAGCTGAGTAAGACTGTTGAGGTATTCGTCCGTGTAGTTTGTTAAGCCTTCATAATTTTTCTTGTACTGATTAAAAGCGGCAATCACCTGATTGGAAATCGTAATTTTCAAATAGTCACGCTGCAATTCAGATTGCTTGATACTGAATTTGGCCGTTTTAATATTTCCCTGGTTTCTATTAAATAGAGGCAACGGCATGTTCAAAACCAATCCATTATAATTCTGAATGTAGTTACCGCCTTTATCATAATCATAACCAATCGACAGATCAGGCACTGCTAAGGAGCGCTGAAGTTTTAAATTTTGCAATTGATATTCTTGAAGGAGGTTGGAAGCTTTCAAATCTGGTCTTGCTTGCATTGACCTTGTAATTAAACTATCCAACAAAAGATTATCATTAAAGAGCGGGATCTTTTGGGCTACCTGAAAAAGTGTATCCTTAGGATACTGCAGCAGGGTGCGAAGTTGAGAAAGGTATTGCTCTTTCTGATTAGCGTTGTCAATCGCTTGTGACTTTACTGCGATGTACTCCGATTTAATACGAAGATCTTCTGTGACAGAAATAGAACCGACTTCCAATTCTTTTTTACTTGCAGCAATGAGGCGCTGATAACTTGTCAAGACTTCGTTGTACAATTTTTCTTTCGCCATCAAAGCTGAAAGATTATTGTAGTTGTCGGTCAATTCAAAAAGCAGACTTCGAATTACATTCGCGAATTGAACTTTATTTATCTCCAAATTAAGCTTCGACAATTTTACAGTGTTCGTATGCTTGCCTGCGATGGAGATGGTTTGATTAATCTGAAGTTCATATTGATTACTTGCCTTGAAATATTCTTTTTGAACTTGGTTGTAGGCTTCTTGATTCCAGGAAACTGTTGGATTATACCAAAGGCGTGCCTGCACAACCTGAGCCTCTGCCTGGCTTACTTCATAATAAGCAGCTAGTAAATAAAAATTCTTCTTGAGCAATCGGTCTTTAGCCTGTTGGACAGTCAAGACAGAATCTTGTGCATTAACTAAGTGAATGCATGTGATACAAACAAAAAAAACAATACAGCCGGTGAAGGACTTTATATTCATAAAACAAAAAAGGTGAAATAAGGAATAATGAAACTACGGCTAGATTTTAGCCAAAGCAACTAAAACTTCAAATTAGAAGTTGCCGATGAACAAGATAAAATTGCTGGCTATTCCTCTTCGAAAGTGGCTTTGCCTGGATTTTGTAATCATCCGTAAATGCCACCCATGAGATGAGTTCTACCGAAAAATCGTGAGACAATTGAACACCTAATGTCCCGTCTTCATCCATATCCTCTTTGTCATCCGCTTTAAGAAAAGCGCCAAAATTATCTGCGGTAGGCGCATGGGCCTTAACAAATGTTTTATCTGTCGAGTAAGGATTGGATTCTGGCGCAACGATAAAGCCTGCGCTTAAAGCCAATAAAACAATGGCTAAGAAGCGAAAAAGGTAAGTCTTTATGTATGCAAGTCTCCGCATAAAAAGCAAAAGTAGGTTAAAAAACGTTTTGCCTTCCAAATTAGTTATTAAAAATAGCTCAGATTAACCTACGATGTAATGTTCACTGACAAACAGAACTCTCGAATGTTTATAAACCAAAAAGCCCTTCGTTCAACAGATTCAAAGCCTTTTCCTTTTGTGAAGTTTCTACCAACAGAGAGATATTATTATTACTACCTCCAAAACTTACCATACGAATTGGCACTGATGATAAAGCTTGAAAGACTTCTTTGAGCACGCTTTCTTTTTCAGCAAGCTTGTTGCCTACAATGCAAATAATCGTCTGGTTCTTATCAACATCAATCGAGCCGAAGTCTTTTAATTCTCTAACTATTTCTTCGAGATGTTTGCTTTCATCAATCGTTACAGAGACAGCAACTTCTGAAGTCGAGATCATATCAATTGGAGTTCTGTACTTTTCGAATACTCCAAACACCTGGCGAAGAAACCCATAAGCCAACAGCATCCGCGATGACTTAATCTTTACTGCCGTGATTCCGTCTTTCGCTGCAATAGCTTTGAATTGACCACTGCTACCACGCTCACTGATTAACGTACCGGCAGCTTTTTCATCCATTGTATTTTTTAACCTAACAGGTACGCTGTATTTCTGAGCCGGTACAATAGTAGAAGGATGTAAAATCTTCGCTCCGAAATAAGCGAGTTCAGATGCCTCATCAAAAGTGAGTTCGGCAATCGGCAATGTCTTCTTCACAATACGCGGATCGTTGTTATGCATGCCATCGATATCCGTCCAGATTTGAATCTCTTCTGCGCGAACAGCTGCACCTATGAGAGAAGCAGTATAATCGCTTCCTCCTCTTTTTAAATTGTCAATTTCGTTATTGTGATTTCGGCAAATGTATCCTTGCGTGATCAGAATGTTAGCGTTAGCCATTGTACCCAAAATCGGTTTTAGTCTTTCGCTGATCTTCTCCAATTCTGGCTCCATATCAGCATCAATCGACATAAAGTGCAAAGCAGGTAGTAGCCTTGCGTTAATTTTTCTTTCTTGGCAATGATGGTAAAATAACTCAGTAGAAATTAATTCGCCTTGCGCCAATAACTCCCGATAACTGCGGTCATCAAATTTTCCGGCGGCCAACAACCGAAACAAACTGAAATAGCGACTCACGATTTCCTGGCCGATCGCCTGATAGGCCGGAGACTCGTACAATTCACCAATGAAAGCATTGTAATGCTTTTCCAAAGTGGCTATTTCTAATTCTGCCTCCACGGGCATCTTGGCCATGAGTGAATCACCAATACGAACTAACGAATTGGTAGTGCCACTTAAAGCAGAGAGCACAACAATTTTCCTACCCGGCATACCTAACACAAGGGCCGCAATTTTCTTCATCCGCTCAGGCTTCCCTACTGAAGTTCCGCCAAATTTGACTACAAGCATACTTTTTGATTTTTTGGGACTGCAAAGTTAAAGGTGATGGTGAGAAATCAAAGCCTACTGGCTAAGTAGACAAAAACTTAGCGACTAACGATCGTTTGAAAATATTGTTGACAGGTGGTTTGTCTATTCTCGTTTAACGGAATAACTTGAACCCGATTTGAAAATCCATTTATCCTAACGTTTGTTAAATTATTAACGCATGAAAATTACTGTTGTAGGTGCTGGCAATGTAGGCGCCACTTGCGCCGATGTATTGGCTTACCGCGAAGTAGCCAATGAAATTGTATTGGTTGATATTAAAGAAGGACTAGCCGAAGGCAAGGCACTTGACATTTGGCAAAAAGCCCCCATCAATATGTATGACAGCCGAACAATCGGTTCGACTAACGATTACACCAAAAGTGCAAACTCAGATGTGGTGGTGATCACCTCTGGTCTTCCAAGAAAACCAGGGATGACTCGTGATGACCTTATCAGTACCAACGCTGGTATTGTAAAAACAGTAACCGAAAATGTAGTAAAGCATTCTCCCAATGCAATAATTATTGTGGTGAGCAATCCGCTTGACGTAATGACGTACCAAGCGCATTTGATTTCAAAATTTCCACGCACACGCGTAATGGGTATGGCAGGCATTTTGGACACAGCAAGGTATAAGGCATTTTTAGCTGAAGCATTGAACGTGTCTCCAAAAGACATTCAAGCAATGATATTAGGCGGTCACGGCGACACAATGGTTCCACTTCCTCGCTACACTACAGTAAGCGGAATCCCTGTTACTGAACTGATCGCTCCTGACAAACTAAATGCAATCATCGAGCGCACCAAAGTGGGTGGAGGAGAGCTCGTGAAATTGATGGGAACTTCAGCATGGTATGCACCAGGTTCAGCAGCTGCGCAAATGGTTGAGGCCATTGTTAAAGATCAAAAACGTGTGTTGCCTGTGTGTATTCAATTGGATGGCGAATACGGAATCAAGAATTGCTACCTCGGTGTGCCAGTTGTTCTTGGGAAAGGTGGAATCGAGAAAGTAATCGAATTGGATCTTAATTCAGATGAAAAAGCGCTTTTGGAAACAAGCCGCAAACATGTGAAGGAGGTAATGGATGTACTTGACAAACTTCCGAAATAGTACAGACTCCTTAATTTATAAAAATCAAAAAGCCAGGTTAAAATCTGGCTTTTTTCGTTTCCTAGCTACATTTTATTAGGGCGCTTTTGATTTCTCAGGTAAAAAATCTATCTATGTATTGATAAAAAAGTGAAAAGGGCTTTATCCATAGTGCTAGTAGTCGTATTCCTGTTCAATGTGATCGGGTATTATGGTATTTATGTGGCCATGCTAAATCAGGCACGTACTGCATTAAATGAAAAGATCAATAACGATCAATATAAAGAAGACCAAACTATCACGATCAAGGTACCTTTAGCACTCCCCTATCCAGTGCAGCAAGATGAGTACCAGCGGGTAGAGGGCGATTTCGAGCATCTGGGTGAATTCTATAAACTTGTTAAGCAGAAATATTCAAACGACACTCTTTACGTAGTGTGCATCAAGAACGTTGATGAAAAGAAAGCAACAAAGGTTTTTTCTGATTTAGCCAAGTTATCTACTGATCAAAATTCTTCCCCATCTAACAATCAAAGTGCAAAGACCATTGTCAATATTATAAAGGATTACAATCCAGTAGTGGAACAAATTCAGCTGGCTCATCGCCAGGCGATTGAATTAGGCATTTCATTTACATTTTTCTCAACCAACATCCTTTCACAGGATATAACTGTATTATCTCCGCCGCCAGAGTCAATCTGCTGAGATTTACAGCGTGACCTGGT
>DASYTA010000081.1:0-1657 GCA_036002745.1 Cyclobacteriaceae bacterium
ATTCCTGAATGTTAGCGCCTAATGTATATTGATCGGTTAGTGGTTTAGTGCCGGGGATAAAATACTTTACCGCTAATCCTCTTAGTACCGGTGAGAATTTCGCAAGCGCAGTAAAGTGTTGTCCTGAATCGCCAATATGCCGCCAATCAACACCTGCGAGTAAACGAGGTCCTGTAAATGTACCGTAACCTACTCCTAATTTATATTGTTTTGCTTTATATGCAGTTAATTTGACTTGTGTTGGGATTTGGGAATTTTCCGCTGCATTAAAATCCGGTGTCACAGAAGCTTCACGAAAATAATGACTGCTTTCTAAATCTTGCTGAAATTTCAAAACTTTTTGAGGAGAAAAAGGATCGCCGGGATGAAACTCTGCAAAACGATTTAAGAAACTCGTTGCAAACGGACTATCACTAAAATTCAGTGCGCCAAAATAATAGCGAGGGCCTGTATCCATATGCAAAATAATCACGGCTGTATTTCGCGCTAAATCAATTCGCAATTCTTTTTTAATCAAGATTGCTTTGACATACCCTTGATCATTCACCACTTGAAAAAAAGCAATCTTGGCATCTTCATACGATTTCGTCAGTAACACATCACCCTCCTTCATCGGAAAATGATGAATAAATTTCTGAATCTCTGGATTGAGTTGGCCTGGGCCCGTTACTTTTATATCCAAACCCGTCACATGTAATAAGGGCCCTGGTATGACATGAAAGTCTGCCGTCCACTCATTTGCTTCATAACTTAAGTTAGATTGCACCTTCGCATGGAAATAACCATAAGGTTTTACAGCTTGCTGAATAATATTGGACGCGTCTTGATAAAATCGTTGTCTGTTATCGACTGTAGGTTCTTGTTTATTATATCGTTTTTGTTCTACGGTTAGACTATTTTGTATATTTTGCAAAACATCCCCAGTCACGCCCGTCACAATAATGTGCAGCGACTCATTTGCTAGAGAAGGTTCGCTAAATAATATCAATAAAATTAAAGACATAACGCGAATAAAATAACGCATCAGAACCAGAACCTCGTACGAATAATTTGAAAACAAATTATACAATCTAATGAATGAGTTAGTTGGTAACAGATCAATAATAGCACATATTTAATGCAATTGAACTTATTTTATGTTATTATTTCGTTCTTAAAACTATTTACTCATAAAACGTGGAGGAAATGCAAATGTTCTCATTTTTAAAATCACCAAAGAACCCGAAACCTGTAACTTTTCACATAGGAAGCTCAGCTTATTTATCAATAAAGGACAACACACCAGAACAACCCTCTCCATTAGATGGGTTAAAACAGGAAATTCAAAAGAAATTAGACTTATATCAAACAGATGAAAAATCTGCAGGCAACCCGCTTGCGCGCGAGGTCAGTCAATATACAACCCGTCTGAATATGATACGTCAAGAGATCGAACTCGCTTCCAAGAAGTCCGTTGATGCAAACACTGTAACAACCTTCAAAAAAGATATCGCAGACGCTGAAAAAACTTTTTCAGAAGCTGTGCAAACTGCGCTTTACAATATACTCGCAAAAATCATTATGAATTTTGCATTATGGAAGAAAGAAGTAAATCAATACGTAGGTGGCGGCATACCTTTTAAAGTAGGTGATAAAACAGTACGTGTACCTACCGTGA
>DASYTA010000082.1:0-8630 GCA_036002745.1 Cyclobacteriaceae bacterium
TTTTGCAATCAAGAATTAGGCACCTCGTTGCAAGAGGAGGAAGACATTGTTGAAGTAAGTAGCCCGGCTTTATTCGACTATCCCTATATCTACATGACGGGCCACGGCAATGTTGTCTTTTCCGCAGAAGAAGCGAGTAACCTACGAAACTACCTTATAGCAGGAGGATTTTTACATGTAGACGATAACTACGGGCTCGACAAATTCTTTCGCCTGGAATTAAAAAAAGTTTTTCCGGGACAGGAGTTAGTTGAAATTCCTTTTACACATCCTGTCTATCATCAGAAGTTTGATTTTCCTAAAGGCCTTCCAAAAATTCATGAGCACGATGGCAAACCAGCGCAGGGCTTCGGACTTTTTTACGAGGGCCGACTGGTGGTCTTTTATTCCTACGAGTGCGATCTGGGCAATGGCTGGGAAGATCAACGCATCTACAACGATCCGGAAGCTAAACGACAAGAGGCTTTGAGAATGGGTGCTAACCTGATTTCATTCTGTTTCACAAGCAATTAATTTGAGTTATTATTTTATTTCCAATTTCGTTTGTTATTTATAACTAAATATTTAGTTTTATAACGTAATAATTAGTTATGAAAGAATTAACCAAAGCAGAAGATCAAATTATGCAAGTGCTATGGCGATTGCAAAAAGCATTTGTAAAAGACTTGATCGATGAATTACCCAAGCCTAAGCCGGCGTATAATACCGTAAGCACCATCATTCGAATTTTAGAAACAAAAGGCTTTGTTGACCACAAAGCGTATGGAAAGACACATGAATATTTTCCGTTGATCAGCAAAGAAAAGTACACCAAGTTTTACCTCAATAATATGGTGACTGGATATTTCGAAGGTTCTCTGCATAACCTCGTTTCGTTTTTTGCCAATGAAAACAAACTTGGCCTAGAGGAGATCGATCAACTGATGAATCACTTGAAAGAAATCAAAAAGAAAAAGCCATGACATTTATCAACTTTGCGATTGAAGCCAATTTGGTTTTACTGTTTTTTCTCACGGCAGAAAAAATTTTCTTACGGACGGAAAAATTGTTTTCGTTCAGGCGTTTTTTCTTATTAACAGGAATATTCGTGTCCTTAACTCTTCCGTCACTCAAGAAATTATCGCCATTCCTAAACTTCAACGAGAAAATTTATTCGATCTCGCTGCCTCCGATCACCGTTATTCAGAATGCCGGCACAAGCAGCTCCACAATCATTGAATTCATCTCCTACTTGTATTTCTTTGGGGTTTTTCTTTTCGTTTTCATTTTTTCGAAACACCTATTTGCACTTATCTCAACTTGGAAAAAACAGAAATCAATCAAGTGGAACAATCTTATTGTTTTCAATTCCAACCAACATGAGAACATTTTTTCATTTTTTCACTTTGTAGTAATCGGCAAACCGGATCGCTTTTCGAGTTGGGAGAAAGATAAAATCCTCAATCACGAACTCATTCATGCACAGCGGTTGCATTCACTGGATTTACTGTTGATCAACCTTGTTCAAATTATGTTTTGGTTCAACCCTATTTTGTTTTTTTATAAAAATGAACTCATTCAGCTTCATGAGTTTGAAGCCGATGCGCGCTCGGTCGATAATTCAGAAGAGGATTTGTATTGCAGCTTACTGGCGAAGGTTGCTTTACAATCAAATGGTTTCGCTCTCGCCAATCATTTTACTCAATCCTTCACTTTAAAACGAATTCTTATGATCAAGTCAACTAACAAAACACCCGCATGGAAAATCTTTGTATTGATTCCATGCACCATCTTATTCCTGAGCCTGATGTGCAACGTTGAGCCGCTGAAAGCACAAAGCAAAAGCAGTGAAAAAGTATTTAGCGAAGTGGACGAAATGCCGGAATATCCAGGCGGCTGGGACGAAATGTACAAGGTTGTCGCAAAGACCTTGAGCTACCCCAAATCGGCCCGAGAAAAAAAGATAGAGGGGAAGGTGTTCATTCAATTCGTTGTTGAAAAAGATGGAACTATTAGCTCTGTGTCAGTAAAGAAGGGCTTCAATACCGAATGTGATGAGGCAGCACTTAAAACCATCAAATCATTAACTGCCAAATGGACCCCTGGAAAAAAATCGGGTGAAACGGTACGAACAGAAGTATCCGTTCCGATAATATTCAAAATCTGATAAGTAAAAAGAGGGCCTTCGGTGAAGGCTCTCTACATTTTGCCTAGCACCTCTTCCAATTTTTGCTCTAACGCTGCACCTCGCAAATTCTTCGCAAGAATAACGCCGTTTTTATCTAACAAAATCGAAAAAGGAATTGCATTTATGTTATAATCACGAGCCGCCTGGCACTCAAAATATTTTAGATCAGAAACGTGTGTCCAAGTTAATCCATCTTCTTTAATAGCCTGCAACCAATCAGCCTTGTTGCGATCCAGTGAAACAGAATATACTTCGAAACCTTTTTCTTTAAATCTGTGGTAAGCCTTCACCACATTCGGGTTTTCCTTTCGGCAAGGTCCGCACCATTTCGCCCAAAAATCGATGAGCACGTATTTTCCTCGAAGTGAAGAGAGTTTTACAATTTGCCCATCAGGATTTGCTAATGCAATTTCCGGAGCAACCTGACCAATTGCAGTCACTTTCATTTTTTCTAAAACACTTACCAATTCTTGTGTGTAATGATAACTTGGCCAACTCTTTTTGAATTTTTCTACTGTGGAAGTAAAAAGATCAATGTTCTTGTCTTTGTCGATAAGATTGGGATCCTGTAAAATATGATACAAGGCAAGTGATGGAGGTTGTTGTTTCAAAAATTCAACAATTTGATTCTGCCCGTTTTCTAATTCTTTCATGTAAGCCGCACGCAATTCATTTATCTTTTTTTCATCATTCGCAGCAGCTGCCTTTTGGAAATCAGCTTCTATCACTTTCAGGGCCGGTGCCTCCTGAAGGCCTTGATACATGGTTTGAACTTTGTTATACAACTCGTGGTCGGGCGATCCCTTGATCTCAGCCATGCCTTGTTGATTGTTTCCATCCACATTCAATTCAATAGTGCTATGATCCACCATCAAGTTCACCGCCTGTTTTCCGAAGAAATTAATTCCGTATATACCAGGTTCTTTCAGATGCAGTGTCTTTGAATAAGTATTGTCTTTGTTCAACTCGATTTGCTCAACCGCACCGCCTCCTCCATTTTTCAACTCTTGAATTTGAATTGTACCGCTTTGAGGATAGTTGACTTTACCTTTAATGATAACGTCCCACCCATTATCTGTCGACTTTTTATCCGAATTGCAACCGAACGAAGCGAACAGGAAAAAGAAATTGATGAATAATCTCATGTTGATACAATTAAATAATGATCTGCTTTACAATTTTTAAAAGGATACTTATTAACGATTAACCAATTCAGTTAGTTTCTTTACCAGTAATTCGTTGGCGGCTTTTGGGTTGGCTTTACCCGAGCTTCGTTTCATTACTTCACCCATAAACATCGCCACAATGCCTTTCTTTCCATTGTGATATTCCTCCACTTTTAAAGGAAATTCCCTAATCACATTATCAATCAACCCTTCGATAAATTCATTGTCGCTGTTTTGAATAAGATTCAATTCTTGTGCCAAATGCAGGATGTTGGAATTTGGCGCCCCCACTAATCTTGGAAATAACTCTTGAACCGCAACAGTGTAACTGAAATGCTTTTCACCAACAAGGCCAATCAATTCTGCCAATTTTTTTGAGGGTAATGTTAACTCTTCAATGGAAAGTGCATTCTCATTCAAATACGATTTTACTGGACCCATCAACCAATTTGAATTTTCTTTTTTTAATTGATTGAAGGAGCACAATTCTTCAAAATAAGCAGCAAACTCTTTTGTTTCCGTTAATACTTGGGCATCGTATTCTGGCAATCCATACTCTACCATAAATTTTTGAAAAAGCTCATTCGGCAATGCAGGCATTTCTGATTTTATTTTTTTAAGCCACTCTTCTGCAATGACCAATGGACTCAAATCAGGATCAGGAAAATAACGGTAGTCATTCAATTCTTCCTTCGTGCGCATCCCATACGTTTTGCCATCGGCAACATTAAAGGTTCGCGTTTCAGAAATCACCAGCTCGCCACGTTCTATTAATTCTATTTGCCGTTCCACCTCGAAATCAATCGCACGATGTACGTGACGGAATGAGTTCATGTTTTTTACTTCCACTTTCTTGCCCAATTCCTTGGCTCCATTCAACATTACTGAAACATTGGCATCGCAACGAAGTGAACCTTCTTCCATATTGCCGTCACAGATATCCAGGTAGCGAACTATTTTCCTGATCTCCGAAAGTAATGTGGCTGCTTCCTCCGAACTTTTAATCACTGGCTCGGTTACAATCTCAATCAATGCAACTCCTGCCCTATTAAAATCGACAAGCGTATCAGTTTCGTTTTCGAGGTGGATGGATTTGCCAGCGTCTTCTTCGAGATGAATTCGATTCAATTTGACATCATGCTTTATGCCGTCTTTCGTTTTCACCGAAATGAATCCACCTACACAAATCGGAGTTCTGTTCTGTGTGATCTGATATCCTTTAGGCAGGTCAGGGTAAAAATAATTTTTACGATCAAATATTTGTAGGCGCAAAATTTCAGAGTGACAAGCCAGCCCCATTTTCACAGCATGCTCAACGGCCAGTCTATTCAATTTTGGCAAGGTACCAGGATGCGCAAGGGAGATTACACCAACGTGTGTATTCGGAGGCCCACCATATTCTGCCGAGTCAGAATTGAAGATTTTGCTCTTCAGCAAAAGCTGAGCATGAACCTCTAATCCAATTACTACTGTATACTTACCTCTGATCGCCTTCTCCATCTCAAATCAACGTCTTCGCTTTAGATAAAACAGCATCGAGACCAGCCAAATTCTTTCCACCGGCAGTTGCAAAGAAGGGCTGTCCTCCGCCACCTCCATCAATTTCTTTGGCTAATTCTTTAACCATGTTGCCCGCATGAAATTTTTTGGATGCTTCTAATTTTTCGCCCAACATCACCGCTACTTGTGGCTTGCCTTCTACTTCAGCCGCAAGCACCAGCAACAAATCATCAAACTGATTGCGCAGTGCATATGCAATATTTTTTAGCGTGTCGGCATTGGGCACACTCACTTTCTCAGTAATCAATGTGTGCCCATTTGACTTCACCGCTTTTCGAGCCAGTTCATCCTTCAAAAGATTTGCCTGTTGTTGATGAAGAACTTCCAATTTTTTTTCTAGTGAATGTCTTTCTTCGATCAAGTTTTGTAACGATGAGGAAATATCTTTTGGATTTTTCAACAATGTTTTCAATTCATTCAACAAAGCCAAAGATCCATTCACAAACTCCTGTGCGCCTTCGGCAGTCACGGCTTCAATCCTTCGCACACCAGCAGCTACTGAACTTTCAGAAACAATTTTGAACAAGCCAATATTTCCTGTTGCCGATACATGCGTTCCTCCACAAAGTTCAACAGAAAACTTCGGATCGAAGGTAATCACGCGGACAAAGTCGCCATATTTTTCGCCAAACAACGCCATTGCACCCAAGAGTTTGGCATTTTCGATAGGCACATTGCGTTGTTCATTCAATGGAATGTTGGCGCGGATTTTTTCGTTGACAATTACTTCGACAGTTGAAATCTCTTCGGAAGTCATCGCAGCAAAGTGCGAGAAATCGAAGCGCAGAATTTTTTCGTTAACAAGCGAACCCTTTTGTTCTACATGTTTTCCTAAAACTTGGCGCAACGCTGCGTGCAACAAATGTGTTGCCGAGTGATTGTCTTTGGTAAGCTCACGTTTCTTGGTGTCAATTCTTGCAACAAAAGTAGAATTGAAACTGTCAGGAAGTTTTTCAGAGAAATGAACGATCAACTCGTTTTCTTTTTTGGTGTCGATGATTTGAATCTTTTCGTTTACCGATTCAACCACACCAGTATCGCCCACTTGTCCACCACTTTCGGCATAGAAAGGTGTTTTATCAAACACCAATTGGAAGAGTTCTTTATTCTTCTGCTTGATTTTGCGATACTTTACAATCTTGATTTCGCTTTCAACCTGATCGTAGCCTATGAATTCTGTCTTCGTATCATCCCCAATTAAAATCCAATCGCCTGTTTCTTTTGTTGCATCAGCCTTGGAGCGGGATTTTTGCTTAGCCATTTCTTCGTTGAAGCCTTTCTCATCTACTGAAATCTCAGCTTCTCTTGCGATCAGGGCAGTCAGATCAAATGGAAAACCAAAAGTATCGTATAGCTCGAATACAGTTTTACCAGATATTCTTTTGATATCGTAGCTGGTCATTGTTGCTTCGGGCGATATCGGAAAACTCTTGGACTCTATGTGAGAATAAATTATTTTAAGTCCACGTTCCAACGTCCTCAAAAAAGAAATCTCTTCTTCGTGAACAACTCTCGTTACATAGTCTTCCTGTTTGTGTAATTCCGGAAAAACATCTTTCAGTTGTAAAGCCAACAGCGGCACCAATCGATACATGAAAGGCTCCTTAAAATTCAGATAAGAAAATCCATAACGCACCGCTCTTCTCAAAATCCTTCTAATCACATACCCAGCACCTGTGTTGCTCGGCAACTGCCCATCACAAATCGCAAAGCTTACAGCTCGGATGTGATCGGCCATTACACGAACAGCAATATCTTTTTTAGTGTCCGAACCATACTTGTAATTATCTGCATGAATAGCAATGAAATCCATCAACGGCCTGAAGACATCGGTATCGTAATTGGATGTTTTCTTTTGTATCGCCATACACAACCGCTCGAAGCCCATGCCAGTATCCACATGCTGAGCAGGAAGTTTCTCTAATGAACCATCCGCTTTGCGATTGAATTCCATGAATACCAGATTCCATATCTCCACCACTTGAGGATGGTCACTATTCACGAACTCTTTTCCTGGTTTCTTTTTTACTTCTTCCTCTGAACGTAAGTCAATATGTATTTCTGAGCATGGACCACACGGGCCTTGTTCACCCATTTCCCAAAAATTGTCTTTTTTAATTCCGTAGAGAATGCGATCAGCAGCAATGTGTTCCTTCCATAAACTCTCCGCATCGGTATCTACCGGAAGGTTGTCATTTTTATCGCCACCAAAAACAGTTACATACAACCTGTCTTTGGGTAACTGATAGACTTCTGTGAGTAGCTCCCATGCCCAGGCAATCGCGTCTTTCTTAAAATAGTCACCAAAGCTCCAGTTGCCGAGCATCTCGAACATGGTGTGATGGTAAGTATCCAAACCAACATCCTCCAGATCATTATGCTTTCCGCTTACGCGAAGGCATTTCTGTGTATCGGCCACTCTATTATGCTGTGGTGTAGCATTTCCTAAAAAGTTGTCTTTGAACTGTACCATGCCCGAGTTGGTAAAGAGCAAAGTGGGGTCATTTTTTAAAACAAGGGGGGCCGAGGGCACTATTTTATGCCCTTTACTTTCAAAAAACTCCAGAAATTTCCTCCTGACGGTAGCTGAATCCATTACATCTAGGCTTTTACGCTTTTAAAATTTTTATATCTTGCAAGATTGAACTCTAATAAAGGGTCAAAATTAGCCTTCCTTGAGGCATAATAAAAGGAAATGGAAAGTTTACTTTAAGCATTGGCATAGTGCAATTTCGTTTTAACCCCAAAACCTTACGTTACGAGCGCGTGCGCTTCTCGATTTGGCGTGCCTTTGTTTCGGTGCTATCGTATGGCTTTTTTGGCTTTTTGTTCTTCGTTGGGCTCAACCTGCTCCAAAATATTTTGATTGAAACCAAGGTTGAAAAATCCCTAGCCAAAGAGAACGAAGCCCTCAAAGAATACAAGACAATACTAACTTCTCAGCTTTCAACATCGAATACTCTTTTAGCCGAATTAAAAACAGAAGAAACTAGACTGAACGAAAAACTATTTGAGGTGCCGGCTGAGATAACTTCAACGGAGCCTAAGAACGTAAACCAGCACCTAGCATCGGGAGATGGTTCTTTTGACGAGCAAGTTTCTTCTATTGGCCAAAATCTCGATTTGTTGAATACAAAAACAAAAAAGCAGAATCAGTTCTTTGGCGATCACTTGCATTTACAAAAAACCGACATGTCTGATTTAATCAGCCTGCCAACCATATCACCAGTAAAAAATATAAGTGAGGAGAACCTAGTCTCGGGATTTGGTGTGCGAATCAATCCTTTTCACAAAGGAAATTATCACCATGATGGAATTGACATTGCTTTACCAAAGGGGAGTGAGGTGCGAGCCGCAGGCAATGGTCGTGTATCATACTTCAGCAACAGTACAATGGCAGCTGGCTTTGGAAATTATATAGAGCTCGACCATGGCAATGGTGTACTTACCCGCTATACACATCTTGAAAAAATTTCAGTGACCTGGGGGCAAAAAATAACACAGGGGCAGGTAATCGGTCTCTCGGGATCATCCGGAGGATCCGTTGCTCCGCATTTGCATTACGAAGTGATCAAGAACGGAAAGAACCAGAATCCAATAACTTATATTGTGGAAGAAATCACCCCAATACAGCATCAGCAGTTGGCGTTAAAAAGTAAAATTCAAAATCAATCACTCGACTGATGAAATTACGTTACCGCTACAACGCTGAAACCTGTCGTTACGAGCCCATTGTC
>DASYTA010000083.1:0-6039 GCA_036002745.1 Cyclobacteriaceae bacterium
CTTTTCTTCGATCCGGTTTTGTCGAAGGATGGAACAGTTTCATGCGCTACGTGTCATAACCCTGACAAAGGGTTTAGTGATGGCTTAAAAACAAGCGTTGGCATCAATCACACAAGTTTGAAACGTGCTGCGCCTAGCCTGTGGAATGTGGCGTTTTATAAAAAATTATTTTGGGATGCTCGCGCTACCTCTCTCGAAGATCAGATGACCGGTCCACTTTATTCACCAGAAGAAATGGGCACCTCGCGTGAAGAACTTCTCGAGACACTCAATCAAATTGAGTTGTATCGGGAATTATTTCAACAAGCTTTCCCGAACAAAAAAAGTAGCTTGATTGAGCTTCAGGAAATTTATACAGCGATCGCAGCCTTCGAGTCATCATTGATTTCTTTGAACAGTCGATACGATCAATATGCTCATGGCTATCACGAAGCTTTGAATCAACAGGAAATTGAAGGCTTGAATATTTTCAGATCGTTTGTGGCGCGTTGTGCAGAATGCCACACGCCTCCGCTGTTTACGAATCAGCAAGTTGCAGTCATTGGATTAGCCGAGCCGGAAGGAAAAACGAGAGACGTTGGAGCTGAAAAAACATTCAACGACTCCACGCTGCGTGCTGCCTTTAAAGTGCCATCGCTGAGAAACATTGATCGCACGGCTCCTTACACACACTCGGGTAGATTTCAAACCGTTCGTGAGATGATTGAATTCTATACTAAAGGCCGAGGTCATGAAGTGAAGGCCAATGAACACTTGCGAATCCACTGGCATATCTGGGAACCTAACTTGACCAGCAATGAAATGGATCGACTGGTTGATTTTGTTAAAACATTAACTGACGAGAGTTTCAAACCTCGCACGCCTGAACAAGTCCCGTCGGGGATTTCATTAGAAAACTCTTATTTAAAAAAATCTTTATCCTCAATCCAAAACCAATAAAATTATGGAGACATTCAAAAAAATTCTTCTAATAGTTGCTGTCTTCTTAACGGGTTTACTCTGCGGTAAGCTTTATTATAGAGGAACCTCATCAAAAATCCCTGCGCCCGTTCCAACCTATTTTAATCAATCTGGTCAATCAGATTCCACCGGAGTTGCTGCGGGTACTGTTACTGGAAAAATTTTCGAAGTAAAAGAGGGAAGTTCAATCCAAGAGGCTGTAGGAAAAGCAAAGCCAGGAGACTTGATTCGGATTTTTCCGGGAGTTTATCACGAGACAGTTTATATCGACAAAGACAACATTTCCCTGCAAGGAGTAATTGAAAATAGCGAATGGCCAATTCTGGATGGACAGAAAACCATGAACGATGCGATTTTATATTCTGGCAACAGCGTGCTGATTGAGAATATTAAAATCACAAACTATAAGGGGAATGGAATCATGGGCCAGGCGGGAAACAATTATGTGATCCGCAACAACTGGATTGTGGATACTGGTGTGTATGGAATTTTTCCGCAGTTCGGAAAAAATGGAATCGTTGAAAGAAATATTTTGACAGGCATTGAGGATGCAGCCATCTATATCGGTATGTGCGATAATGTTGACGTTCGGTTTAATGAAGTGTATGGAAATGTTGCCGGTATTGAAATTGAAAACTCAAGACATGCACTGGTGGAATATAACTACACGCACAACAACACGGGAGGCATTCTCGCATTTCTTACGCCAGGTCTTCCCATCAAAACTTGTTTTGATGTAATTATCAGAAACAATTATGTGATTAATAACAACACGAAAAATTTTGGAGCCGTTGGCTCTACGGTTTCAACAATTCCAAAAGGAACAGGAGTATTGATCATGGCAGCCGATGATGTGACCGTCGAGAATAATATCATCATGGGAAATGATAATGCGGGGATAACAATTACCGACTATGCGTTTGCCGGTGTTAACCATGCCAACGACCCTGAATCAGAACCTAACTCAGATCGAATAACATTGCTCGATAATTTCATGAGCAACAATGGTAACGATCCGATTGACGAAGTGAAAGCTCTCATGGTAACAAAACTTTCGAAGTTGGGTCCGGATATTATTGCCGTTGGTGGAGGAGTAGGAAGTTGCATCATGAATCCCGATCGCTACAGAACTGTGGGAGTGGGTAGCTATGGCAGCTGTCAAGTGCGTGATACCCGTGCTATCAAAAGTTATATGCTGGATAAACCAGTCGCTCCACGTGCTACCGCATTAGCGGAGAAAGGGAAAATGACTTACTACGGAGTGTGCTCAGGATGCCACGCCTATAGCACGCGTTTAGTTGGCCCTCCTGTAAATACCATTCAAGCACTTTATAAGAACAACCCAACTGGTATTGTTGATTTTATCAGGAAGCCAATTCACAAGCGTGAAGACTATCCTGAGATGCCTCCTCAAAATTATTTGTCAGAAGAAACATGCAAAGCAGTTGCTGAATACATGTTGACCATAACAAAATAGAATCACAAACAAGAAACACACAAACCCTATAACTAAACTTTAATCTATTTATCACCTAAATCAATTTCTATGAACATTCGCTTTTTAAGTGTGTTACTGTTTGCCTTCGTGATCAGTGCATCATTGCAAGCCCAATCCGTTGTAACGG
Organism: Cyclobacteriaceae bacterium; assembly: GCA_036002745.1. Classification (GTDB taxonomy): domain Bacteria; phylum Bacteroidota; class Bacteroidia; order Cytophagales; family Cyclobacteriaceae; genus ELB16-189. The sequence goes on from DASYTA010000083.1 coordinate 2,586, forward strand.
GAAGGGTAATTGACAATGACACAAAAGAATCCGTTCCCGGTGTGAACATTACGGTGAAAGGAACAGAACAGGGAAGCTTCACGGATTCCAATGGAAAATTTTCTATCAAAGTTCAAAACTTGCCTGCAACACTCGTGTTCTCATTCATTGGATTTGAAACCTATGAAGCAGAAGTTTCTTCAGCACAAGACCTTTCCATCGAATTAAAATCGGGCCCGATTTTTCTTGATGAAATAGTTGTGGCCGCAAGCCGTGGTGAGCAACGAAAATTGGAATCACCAGTTACGATTGAGCGCCTGGGAAGCAAAGAAATTGCAAACTCTCCACAAGTAAATTACTATGACATGATGCAGGGATTGAAAGGTGTGGATGTGACGATTTCGAGTATTGGATTTACTTCTGTTACTACTCGAGGTTTTAATACCAGCGGTAATACCAACTTTACGCAGATGGTGGATGGTATGGATAACCAGGCACCTGGACTTAACTTCCCGCTTGGTAATGTGATCGGGCTAACACAATTGGATGTTGATAATATAGAATTACTTTCCGGCGCTTCATCTGCATTGTACGGATCAAGAGGATTGAATGGTACGATGATCATGAAAGGAAAAGATCCATTTCAGTATCAAGGCTTGAGTGTATTGATGACGCAAGGAGTGAATCACGTGAATAATCAAAAACATAATGATCCCGTATGCGAGTCTCCATATTCTGATTTTACTGTACGGTATGCAAAAAAAATAAATGATAAGCTTGCCTTCAAAGTAAACTTTCAATACACAAGGGCAAATGATTGGGTGGCGAATGACAGGACTAACAAAAATGGACCTGGCACTGAATTGACTGATCCAAACTACAATGGAGTAAACATGTATGGCAGTGCCACTTCTTTAGACATCAATCCTTTTCTTCAGGGGGCGCTGATGCAGGATGCTAGCTTGGCACCTATCATCGATCCGATACTTGCATCGGGCAAACCGAACTATGTGGCCCGCACGGGTTATGCAGAGTATGGTTACCTGAACAACAATGTTCAATTGATGAAGGGTAATGCGGAGTTACGTTGGAAAATAACTCCAAAAGTAGAAGCTATTTTTTCTGGAACAGCAGGTACTGGAAGTATTGTATACACTAACGACACACGTTATCAGATTAGAGACTACAAAGTTGCTCAGTATCGTGCTGAATTAAAAGCTAAGAATTGGTTCTTCAGAACTTACACCACGCGTGAGAATTCTGGAAATACTCTCATTGCAGGACCGACAGCGCAGTTAGTTAACGAAGCGTGGAAGCCCAGCGCTGCGACTACTGATGGTATTAACTACTCCGGATGGTATCCTGAATATACAGGCGCTTTGATCGGAGCATTGGCGACAGGTGCTGATTTCACTACAGCAAGTCAGATCGCTAGAGGCACTGCTGACATTGGCCGACCGCTCTCCGGTTCGCCACGATTCAATCATTTGAAAGACAGCATTTCGCAAAAGCCAATCACTGAAGGAGGAACTCTCTTTTTGGACAAAAGCAAATTGTACAATAGCGCTTTCCAATATAATTTTTCTGATGTGATCAAGTTCGCCGAATTAATCGTTGGCGTTAACTGGCGATTGTATAATCTTGATTCCAAAGGAACGCTATTCCCCGATGGCGAGAAACCAATTCAGGTAAATGAATACAGCGCCTATGCACAAGCAGTAAAGCATTTGCTCGATGACCACTGGACTCTTTCTGCATCGGTGCGCTTTGATAAAAACACATTGTTTGCTGATCCGAGAACTACTACCCGTGCTACTTCGGTATTCAAGGTTGCAGATCAAAATTATATCCGCTTCTCTTACCAGAATGCCTACAGCTTCCCTTCAAACATTCAAGCTTTGCAGAATACATTGAACGGTATCGATCCTACAACTGGTGTTAAATCTTATTCTTCGGGTGGCTCTGATTTATTGCTGAATGGCACCTATCATTTCGATCAATATGCACCTTATACATATGCGAGTGTACAGAAATTTCAGCAGAGCAGTGACCCGAATGATTTGGTGAAATTCAATGTCAACTCTATAAAGCCTCAATCGGCCAATTCATTTGAGTTAGGTTATGCTGCAGTATATGGAAAGCATATTTCTGTTGATGTGCTCGGTTATTTTACGACCTGGCAAAATTTCATCGGTTATACGGATGTTGCCAACACACCCGGCACCACTGATCCAAACGCTTTCTTGAATTACAACTACACCAAGTATAACATTGCTTATAATGGTGCACAAACTGTAAATAGCTATGGTTATGCAGCAAGCATCAACTATGATTTGTCGAAAAACTTTATCGCGAAGGTGAATTATTATTCTGACCACTTGAAGAATAACAATACAAACCAGATCTCGTATTTCAATACACCAACTTATCACATCAATGCGGAATTTGGTAATACAGGTTTTGGGCCGAAGAAATTATTTTCTTTCAACACCACCATGCGACATAAGCCAGCTTATCACTATGAGGTGACCGGCAACCTGGCGCAAGGAACTGTTCCTGCTTCATTCGTGATTGATGCCCAAGTAGGTTATAAAATGTTGAAGGCCCATTCAGTTGTAAAACTTGGGGCAACAAACATCACAAACCAATACTATTCTACCGGTGTCGCAAACCCAATGATCGGTGGAATGTATTATGTTTCTATTGGCTACAACGTTTTCTAATAACGAAAGATTTGTATTTAGTTTCATAAGCCACTGCAAAGTGGTTTATGAAACTGTTTGTTGAAATTGAATTCAATAATAGAATTAGTTCATACCTGTGAATCAAACACACACACTTGTTATCGGCGCGAGCATCTCAGGATTAGCTTGTGCTGCTTCTCTGAAAAAAAGAGGAATCGAATATCTTATCATTGAAAAGCAGTCGGTAACAGTGCCGGCTTGGAGAAATCATTACGACAGGCTCCATTTGCATACGAATAAGAGCTCTTCGAATTTACCTTATAAAAATTTTGACAAGGAGATTCCAAGATATCCTTCTCGCCTGCAGGTAGTGGATTACTTAGAATCATACCAAAAGGATTTTGAGATCAATCCAATCTTTAACACGGAAGTAAGGGAGGTACGGAAGGATGGTGATTGGTGGATCACTGAAACCAATCGTGGTACCTATAAATCAAAATATGTAATTGTGGCTACAGGACCCTATAGCAAACCTAAGCCTATCAATTTTGACGGGATGCAATCCTTTCCTGGAAAAATTATTCACAGCTACGGATATAAAACAGGAAAAGATTTTAAAGGACAGAATGTATTGGTTGTGGGGTTTGGTAATTCGGCTTGCGAAATCGCAATTGATCTATATGAGCAAGGAGCTATGCCATCAATGTCAGTGCGTTCGGCGGTAAATGTATTACCACGCGATATTTTTGGAATCCCGGTTTTACAATTAGGCAAGCTCATGAGTTTTTTAC
>DASYTA010000084.1:0-2318 GCA_036002745.1 Cyclobacteriaceae bacterium
AACGCAATGATCTCAGGGCTTTCCTGGATTGGTGGGAGGACAACAAGCGGAAGAAATCGATCGTGGCACCGATGGGTGCTGAAGCCATGCAGTTATTCACGGTTCACAAAGCGAAGGGATTGCAGTTCAAGTATGTGATTGTTCCATTTTGCTCCTGGGGTCTTGATCATGACGGATACAAGTCACCCAACCTTTGGGTGAAATCAACGGCGCCTGTGTTTAATGACATTGGCTATTTGCCGGTGAGGTATTCATCTACTTTAAAAGAATCTTTATTTGCTGACGATTATGTTGCTGAACATTCTAAAGTTTATTTAGACAACCTCAATCTACTCTACGTTGCGTTGACACGTGCTGAAAACGGATTGATTGTTTTTGCACCTGACCCTAAAGTGAGGATTCATAAAAACTCTGTGGCACGCTTGCTTCATGACGGAATTAAAGGCTCGGCAGAGCTCGCCAACAAATTCAATGCTTCTTCTCAAACCTGGCGCTCGGGAGAAATCGTCGTCTCATCCGAGACTAAATCCAAGGAAACGAACACCATTTTCCTTGACACCTATAATACGAGTCAGTGGCGTGGAAAATTAATTGTAAAGAAAACAGCTGCTTCTGTTGGAAAAATTGAAGACGATCAACAGCGTCAAAAAATCAATTACGGTATTCAACTGCATGCCGCTTTCTCTAAAATTAATTATGCTAGCGATATTTCACTTGCGATTGATAAAATGGAATCAGAAGGAGATATCGGTGTTAACGAAAAAGAATCATTAGAGAAATCAATTCGTAAATTAATGGAAAGCCCTCAGGTGGCCGACTGGTTCTCATCGAAGTGGGAGGTACGCAATGAAACACACACACTGTTGCCGGGCGGAAAAGAATATCGCATTGATCGCTTGTTGCTGAAAGATAAACACGCCATCGTGATTGATTACAAAACAGGATCGCCAAAAAAGGAAGATCAAAAACAAATTGGCGAGTATTGTTTAATGTTGAATCAAATGGGATTTGAGTCGGAGGGATATTTACTTTATTTGACGGAGGGAGATGTGGTAAGCGTAGTGCCACCTAAAATGACAAAGAAGAAAAACCAAAATCAACTTGGGCTTGACTTTTAAAAGTTTAAATAATTGAACTCGCTCGAAGAAAAAGTAAAATCGGTTGAGGCTGTCTTTCAAAAACTCGATCATGAGATTTCTAAATTTCAATCGGCAACCACATTGCATTGCAAATTTGGCTGTGGTAAATGTTGCTTTAAACCTGATATTGAAGCGACCATACTTGAGTTTATCCCGTTTGCTTTTCATTTGTATCAATCCAATCTAGCAGAAGAATGGCTCAACAAACTTGAAGAGACTAATGAAATTTGTTTAATACTTAATCCAACACAACAAGGTAGCGGCCTTTGTTCTGAGTATGCTCATCGTGGATTGATTTGTCGATTGTTTGGATATTCGGCTCGCACTAACAAATATGCCAAGAAAGAATTAGTGACTTGCCAGATCATCAAAACCGAACAAGCAAACGCTTTTGCTGGAGCTGAGAAAAAAATTGAAGCGGGACTAGATGTGCCCGTGATGAATGAGTTTTATATGCAGCTTGCCTCCATTGATTTTGATTTGACAAGAGATTTTTATCCCATCAATATGGCGATCAAAAAAGCCATTGAAGCAGTGATGCATTACTATGCCTATCGATAATTAGTATAACCTTTTAGCTTCTGCGGGTTGTTTCAGGCTGAACCAAAATATATGCAAGGGCTCCTCTTTTTCTATTTTGCCATTGTTATTCTCGTCTTGACGCGCAAAAATGTAGACGACATCATTCATAGGGTCGTATTTGGAACGAACGACGGAATAAGCAGGAGGGATAAGTTGTATCTTCTCGTTGCAATTGATATTGTAGTAGTACAAGCGCCTTAAGTCTTTTTTATTTATTAAGGTGTCAGCATTCGTATCAGCATCGTAAACTGAAACTAAATAGTAATTTCTGCTGACTGGTTTCTTGTTTATCGAATCCTGAACAAAGGATGGATAATACAATGACTTAACTAATACAGGATGATCGAATAAAAAATTGAGCTTTTCAGTCGTAAGATTGTAATGAGCAATGTTAAGAAGGTTATATCCATAGATCAAGTCGATGCCTGGCATAAAATGCTCCTGCGTTTCACTTTCACCCGACTCATCATAATTTCTGTCATAGGAAGAATAACTTTCCTTTTTTTAGAGGCAACTCTTGATCTATATACCGTCACAAGACGATGCTCGCTTAATCCAGTAAGAATCACATTTATTGGGATGGTAGAAATTTCCTTC
>DASYTA010000085.1:0-4449 GCA_036002745.1 Cyclobacteriaceae bacterium
TTTATTGCATGCAGTCAAATTCTATTTTTTCAAGTTCACCCTTCCTCTGCCTGCTTCTAATACTGCATAGTCCTTCAAGCTAGAGAAAGTTGCCTGATCCAATTTTTGAGATGCTGGGCCAGCTGCTTCAGGTGTAAATGAACCCTCACTCTCCCACCACTTCTTTGCATTATTGCGAGCTTCAGCTTTATCTACCTCAAAATAATTAATGATGGAATCAGAAATCATCCATGGCTTAGCTACTGAGGCGTACTTTTCAAAAATCATCGAGCGCATCTGCGTGCCGCTGGGTTGATTATTAAAGTGTGATATCGTGTACGAAAGTGTTTCAGGCTCAGTCATTACCAAATCCCAATATTTCTTTGACGCAATGATCTGTGCTGTGGTAAGCAAATAACCAAATCCGCTTTCAAGTGGCTCTCTTGTAATGTTACAATTAGCTTTAAATTCCTTCTTTTTTTTTCCGAAAAGCGTCAATAGTGCCATAGGTTGGTTAATTATATGTATTAGATACTAGCTTAGGGCAAAATAGTTGCACCTAAAGGGAATAAAATTTTTGAATTACTAGTCCAACTGCCTTTTTGAGCCACTGGAAGCATCATCCCGGCTTCTTCGTTTGTTGGAATTTCTCATGTTTGTTGAGGAAATCCTCTAATTGCTTTACAGGCAATTTTTTGGCGATGATCTTCTTTTTGTCATCCAAGATAAAGATCGTTGGGGTAGTGTCTGAGTGATACAACCTGCTGAAATGCTCTTTCACATAACTTCTCGGTCCATCTACTGTAATCCACGGAGTTTTGAATTCCTTGATGAAGTCACGCAATTTTTTCATAGAGGTATCTGTAGAAACAGCATACACTTCCAGATCAAATTTCACTTTATCCTTATTGTAGAACTCAAGCAGCTTCGGCGTTTCTTCACGGCAATGGCCGCAATCCGGATTGAATATAAAAAGGATAGTATACTTCGCTTTGATATCATACATCGACTTCGGCTGGAAATTTTCATCTTGCATAATCAAGTTTGCTCCGGAGCGGCCAATCATGCACGACCGAATTTTATCAGCCCACTCCTTCAGGTTCTGTTTTGTTTTAGCACCTGCCCAAGAATCCGCTTCTCCGGTGGCAACATATTTATCGTAGAGATTAACAAACACTTCATCTAACCCCATAATCTCCGGTAGCTGGTAAAGTACAAGGCAACTTCTTATTAAATAATCGCTCGCCTCCTTATTTTTCTTTGTCTTTTCAACCAATCCATAAATCGCTTGAGTAACTGAGTCAGGCTGAGGGACAATAAGCTTTTCTAAATACTCCTTTACCTTTTGCTGATACAATGGCTGTGGTAAGCGGAGCAACGCATCATCCGACAAATCAAAGTTGTCGAAGAAATGGTGTCGGTAATATCTTAACTGAAAAGTGGAGTCAATTTTTCCGTTGGGCAATTTTGGTGGATCAGGAATGGTAACAATCTGAGTTGCTTTCAACCAACGGGCTGTCATCGTTTTTGGATATTTTGAAATCACCTGCTTCTGATGAGCCAAAACTTTATCATTGATCTTGTTCAAGCTTGCTAGTGCATCTTTCTTTTGGTCTTCTTTGAGTGTACTGTCTTTCACCGTTTTCCTGAACGGGTCTGCTTCCTTGTTACGATCTATACTATAGGCAATATTTTCAAAGTAGAGTTTGTTGTCCTCATCTCCAGTCACTTTCATATGTTGCACAAAATCGCTGGTATCCGTTTCTAGAGTAAAAAATTGATCATCGCTTACAACAAAATCAAATACTCTCACATTCCCCTTGCCTTTCTTCAGCACCAGGAAATAAACACCATGGGCTAATTTATTTTTATTGTCAAAGAAGAATTCTCCGTTACTATTAACATTCGCCGTGTCGTTCACCCGGGTTTGCTCACCATAAAAGTGACCCAGGTAGGCAGGAAAATCTTTCCATCCTTTAACCTTGAAACTGATCTTATATCCTCCCTGAGAAAATGCATATACTGAGCAAAACATCAGAAGAGAAATAAACCCGAGCTTCATAATTTATTTAAGGAAGAGTGAAATTATTGACCTGTTGTATTTTTTGAGCCTCCGCTTGATTTTTTCATTTGGAGCGACTTTTCATGTTTCGTTAGAAATTCGTCCAACTGCTTCACAGGTAACTTTTTGGCAATGATTTTCTTTTTATCATCCAAAATGAAAATGGTAGGCGTAGTGTCGGAGTGATATAGCTTACTAAAATGTTCTTTCACATAACTTCTCGGGCCATCAACAGTGATCCAGGGAGTCTTGAATTCCTTGATGAAGTCACGCATTTTTTTCATGGATGTATCTGTTGAAACAGCATACACCTCTAAATTAAATTTTGCTTTGTCTTTAGTGTAGAACTCCAACAGCTTCGGTGTTTCTTCACGGCAGTGTCCACAATCGGGATTGAAAATGAAGAGGATAGTGTACTTCGCTTTAATGTCGTACATCGACTTCGGTTGGAAGTTTTGGTCTTGCATAATCAGGTTGGCACCCACATGGCCAATCATACATGATCTAATTTTGTCGGCATGCTCTTTGAAGTTTTCCTTTATTTTGGGCGTTACCCAAAAGTCCATTTTGCCATTGGCAAAGTATTGGTCATAAAGATTCACAAACACTTCGTCAAGCCCCATGATCTCCGGCTGTTGATACATAAACAGACAAGAATAAATCAGATACTTATAAGTCTCTTCGTTTTTCTTTGCCTTCTCCGCCAGACCATTGATGGCTTTCGTGATGGTGTCAGGTTGAGGAATGAAAAGCTTCTCTAGATATTCCTTAACCTTCTGTTGGTACACAGGTTGCGGTAGTCGGATCAAGGCATCGTCTGATAAATCAAAGTTGTCGAAGAAATGCTGACGGTAATACCTCAATTGAAAAGTGGAATCAATCTTTCCATTGGGCAATTTTGGCGGATCAGGAACGGATACGATTTGAGCGGCTTTCAGCATCTTGGCCGTCATCGTCTTTGGGTATTTCGAAATCTCCTCCTTTTGGAAAGCTAAAACCTTATCGTTGATTTTACTAAAAGCCTCACGCGCCTCTTTCTTTTGATCTTCTTTAAGCGTACTGTCTTTCAGAACTTTTATGAATGGTTCGGCTTCCTTGTTGCGTTCAATATTAAATGCAATGTTTTCAAAAAAAAGTCTGTTGTCTTCATCTCCAATCACTTTCATGTTGGTTACATAATCGGGCGCTTCTGTTTCAAGCGTAAAGAACTGATCGCTGCCAACAACGAAGTCAAATATTTTATTTTTATTGAGCACTAGAAAATAAACGCCTTGAGGAAGGGTAATTTTATTATCAAAAAAGAACTCACCTGATTTACTAACTCGCGCGGTATCTTTTAAGTAAGTAGACTCACCATAAAAATGACCGAGATAAGCTGTGGTGTCTTTCCATCCTTTGATCTTGAAATTAATCTTATAACCACTTTGAGAAAATGCAAAACCCGAGCAAATCATCAAAAGAAAAATAAACCTGATCTTCATACCTGTGCTTTGTTTATAACTTAAGAGTGCAAATTTCTATAAATCCGGTTTCACTTCCAACGGCAATAGATTGTGAAAACTTACGTTTGGTAATCGTGTTTTAAGAACTCGTTAACAAATGGATGCGACTAGAAATTCAGAATCCACCACAATTTGTATTTTTGCCGTTCATGTCGTTGCATATCCAAAACCTTACCAAAATTTATGGCAGCCAAAAGGCTGTGGATAACATTTCTTTTTCCATTGGTGAGGGGGAAATTGTTGGTTTCTTAGGACCCAACGGTGCGGGGAAATCCACTACGATGAAAATCGCTACCGGCTACATCCCTCCCACCGAAGGAACTGTGACCGTTGGTGGCTTTGACGTGGTGCAACAGCCGATGCAAGTAAAAAAGGTTATCGGTTATCTACCAGAGCATAACCCGCTTTACCTCGACATGTTTGTGCACGAGTACCTGCATTTCATTGGAGGAGTATATCAAATGCCAACAAGCATTCTCAAACCACGGATCAAAGAGATCATTGAAATGTGTGGCCTTGGCCAAGAACAAAATAAATTGATCAGCTCTCTTTCAAAAGGATACCGTCAGCGGGTAGGTCTAGCTCAGGCGTTGATCCACAACCCAAGCGTTTTAATTTTGGATGAGCCAACTTCTGGCCTGGACCCCAATCAGCTTGTCGAAATCAGAGGCCTTATTAAAAAAATTAGCTACAATAAGACGGTGATCTTCTCAACGCACATAATGCAGGAGGTGCAGGCCTTATGCGATCGCGTGATTGTGATTAATCGTGGGCAACTCGTAGCAGATGACTTACTCAAAAATTTAATTGGACAAAGTGAGAATAAGACAATCATTGTGGTGGAGTTTAAAGAATATGTGTTGGCTGATGATCTTTCAAAATTGTCAGGCGTAGAAAAGGTAATTG
>DASYTA010000086.1:0-11934 GCA_036002745.1 Cyclobacteriaceae bacterium
TATGGTAGGTCCTCCTGCGAAGGTTCGCATCAAGCGCGAAAAAGAAGATGCCGAACGTGAAAAAGAATTACGCTATCACGGTCACGTAAATTAAATCAGGCACTAAGGATATAGTAAATGTTGGCAATGATATAGCCGACAATCACAGCAACCGCCCCGATGTTGTTGACGCGATGAGCTTTGTCGATCCTGTCATAATTATGAAGCTTCAATGCTATGGCGGAAGTCATGAGTATGCAGAATATGGCAAAGAACGTTAAGCTGTGAAGAATATCAACTAAGCTGAACTGCGAAGACTCAGGCAAAACTGAATCAATAATATATTTATTACCCACAGCAGCAAAAAGACCACCCACTGGCAAACCAAATCGCGACTCCACTTCATTCGTCTCTGACATAAAGCTTACCACAGCGATAAGGAAAGCAAAATACATTCCCAGGAAAAGTTTCAAAAACAATCCACCTGCTTCGCGTTCGATGTCCATTGAAATATTAATAGCAGAATATGTCTGACCCTTCACTTCAGGTCGGGGATCGCCAAATGGTGTGTCGTATGGACTTTTAGTAGCCGTGACTTTAAAGCTATCCATCACCCAGCCGGTAAGGCCTTCGTTAGGGTTGAGTCTACTGTCATCATTATCGGCAACAAAGATGAGGCTTGTAACATCACGGTTTGAATCTTCAATGTTGATTTTCAAATGTTGTTTGTCGAAAGGGAAATCATGCACCTGCCAGTCTTCTTTCATGGTACATTTCATTTTCAGTTGCACCCATATTTTTCCATTGATGGTGTCGGAAAGTATCTGATTAATTTCAATATCCTTTGCATTAGGAATATCCAACTCTTTAGAGAAATCTAATTCTTTATTGTAGTCATAGGTAAACCAAAGCCAAAAACGGGCGATGTATTCCTTGTCGTGAAAATTGATATCGTGTATGCTGATGATGTATGCTCCAACTTTTACCGTATCGGGTTTGTCTTTTGCAGAAGCAGCAGAGATAAATAAAAATAGGACTGGTAACAGGATAAGAATAACTCGCATTCTCATAAGGCTTAGGTTGGGGTTATTCAAAAATAAGAATATTTCTTTTTTTAAGAGTTACCTTTGCGGCAAAGCAAACCGGCTTATCGCTCTTATTCAGTTAAGGGAGGAAAGTCCGGGCAACATAGGGCACCGTACTTCCTAACGGGAAGGCCCCGACTTGTCGGGGACAGATAGCGCCACAGAAAATAAACTACTCGCCCCGACTTGTCGGGATGAGAAAAGGTGAAAAGGCGGGGTAAGAGCCCACCGTGCTGACGGTGACGTCAGCAGCATGGCAAGCCTTACGGGTTGAAAGGTCAAATAGGCCACATTTTGAAAGACATAGCGGCTCGTTATGTGCGCAAGCAAGTGTGGTTGGGTAGACTGCTCGACTCCTGCTGTGAAGCAGGAGCTAGATAAATGATAAGCGCCCGCAAGGGGACAGAACCCGGCTTACAGGTTTGCTTTTATTTTTTTAAATTCTTTGTAACGTTTTTGGTGTTCGCTTACCCTATAGGTATTGAAACCTTAAACCACGAAGAATATGATCAACTTAGCTATTGTCCTTTTTGCTTTATCAGCAGTCCTCGGTATGACCATTCTTGTTAAATGGCTCACCAAAAAAAATGCATCTAAAGCTGTTATTTACTCACATGGCCTTATAGCCGCTACTGCATTAGTGCTTCTTGTTCTCTACGCAATTCAGAACCCTGGAAATTTCCCTCAAACCAGTATTGTGTTTTTTGTGCTCGCGGCATTAGGTGGGTTTTATATGTTCATCAAGGATTTGCAAAAGCAGACTAGTCCGTTGGCGATCGCTTTCGTTCATGCATTACTTGCGGTAACAGGACTCGTAACACTACTTCTATTTGCATTTGCTGATTCATTATGAAACTATTCGGACATCCGATACACGTCATGTTAATCCATTTTCCCGCGGCTTTATTTCCCATGGATTTTGCATGTTCGATTATTGGATACTTCACTAATGGATTTTCATTTGCCCAAGCATCGTTCTACGCAATGGCAGGCGGGGTAATACTTGGCAGTTGTGCTATAACTACGGGCACCTTTGATTTATTAAACGTGATTAACGAAAAACCATCGGTAGTAAAAAAAGCTTTACTTCACGGAAGCATCAACGGTACTGTGGTAATCGCCTATATTGTGTTGGCCTATATCGCCTTTAAGAGATACCCACAACTGGAACCCGATGGGATCGCCAAATTAATTCTTAAGGGCGGATTGATTACATTCATGATAGTGGGGAACTATCTTGGGGGAAGTTTGATTTTGAAAGATAAAATTGGAATTGAACAATAAAATTGTGGCAACTCTTTTTCAAGAATATACAGACTTTGAAATTATCGATAAGGTAGTTGCCGGAGAGACCAAACTCTTTGAAGTTCTCATTCGAAGGAACAATGCAGCCATATACAAAATTGGAAGATCCTATCGATACAACCATCATGATACCGAAGACTTGATGCAGGAAGCTTACATCGCTGCGTTCCACAGTTTGCCAAAGTTTGAAAAACGATCAAGCTTCAAAACCTGGCTATCGCGTGTTATGATCAATTTGTGTTATCAGAGAAAACAGCGATCAAGTTTTAAAAATGAAATCCCTTTAGAAACTAACGAGAAAGGAAAAGTAGTTCCAATGTTTCAGCAACTCCCTACTATGGAAACTCCCGTAAACAAAGAGCTCGGCCGCGTACTCGAAAATGCTATCAATAAAATCCCGGAGGATTACCGAATTGTTTTTACACTGCGCGAATTGAATGGACTGAGTATTTCCGAAACAACAGAAACACTGCAGATCTCAGAAAGCAATGTTAAGGTTCGCTTAAACAGAGCAAAGAAATTATTGCGTAACGAAATTGAAAAGATGTATGCACCTGAAGATATTTTTGAATTCAATCTTATCTATTGCGATCGAATGGTGCAAAATGTGATGAGCAAGATTGGTAGCCAGGCTTCTTAACCCCAACCTACAAGCTATATCAGCAATAACACACCTCTCCATCCGCATCTGATCGCGCAATTCAGTCAGTTAACCCATTTGGAAAATCTGATATTAACAGGTTCTCTTTAACCTCTAGATATTGGCGACCATAGCGAACCTTTTGTAGATTTGAAATAAGGAATGTGCGAAACTGTTTAGCATAGCTAGACATTAGCGGTCATCGTTACGGACACGTGTAAATAAATATGGGTATCAAAAAGTGTTTTAACCAGTATCTATTGTTTCTGACAATCTCATCCTTAACAAGCTGTAGTTGCAATTCTCAAAATGATGACTGTAAGAAAGACACCTTAAAGTACATCACGACTCAATACGGCTGTTCCTATATCAAGGTATTTAAAAGTGATAGTATCACTTCAAATCCAAATCTTTTAATCGTCATACATGGAGACGCTCCGTTTAACCCACCAAGCTATCAATACAAACTTTCTCAAAGACTCTCTGAACAAGTGAGTAATACTATCATAGTCTCGGTTTTACGGCCAGGCTACAGAGATAGTGATGGAAACAGGTCAGATGGAAAAAGAGGGTTAACCACGGGAGACAATTATACAGGTGAGGTAATAAATAATTTGACAGAGGTGATTGTACAATTAAAAAATAGGTTTAAGCCTTCGAAAACGATACTTGCAGGACACTCAGGTGGTGCAGCTATTTCAGCTGACATTGTTAGTTTAGCTCCCCAATTAGTTGACAAATTAATTCTTGTTTCTTGTCCCTGCGATGTTGAGGCCTTTAGAAAATCGATGGCGTTAAAACAACCACTTTACCGGGCTTGGCGTGACAGCGTAAAGAGTATTTCACCCATTGATGTTATAAAAGACCTTAATCAAAATGCAGACATTCTTTTGATCCACGGAAAGCAAGATGATATAGTTCCTTTTAAAATTGTTGAAACTTATCACGAAAAACTAAAAAGCAATAGCATTAAAGTCCAATTAATGACAATTGAAAATGGAGGACACGAAATATTTCTTTCTGAAACCGTGTTATCCGTTTTGAGGAGGAGTTTGAAACCTATTTCAGAGTGACAAAAAAAACGAACCGAACAACATGTTCTGCAATGGTGCGGTGACGTGTAAACTGCTTTAAGTTTATTAACTTTTTATGTTACCCAATGCAAGGTTTGCTCTTTCACTGGATTGACAAACGGCTCGTCATTCTGCTGTGATAGCACCCACAATCTTTTGATTTCATAATACCAACGTGCCTGCATGTCTGGTTCACCAATGAGCATCAATGTCGGTTTTGATTTCAAGCCTTCGCTAAGTTTTCTAAAAACACCAAGATCCTGTCCGATAAATTGTTGACCCAATTTTCTCAATGGCCACCACAACCAACGTGAGATCGCCAAAGAGCTGTAGAAAATATGAGTGAGCTCTGTTTCGTGATCGTTAATTGGTGTAAGCACCGTGATCGAAATAATTTCATCTTTTTGCCCGACTTTAATATGTTCCGTGCGAATGCCGGGAATTTCAAAAGTAATTTCCGTGCTCGTTCCTCCTTTCAATACTCCATAGCCTTTTGAATTTTTGGATGGTTCGTGCCTCACCATTTTAAATCCCATGGGAGTCGGAGCAAATTTCTTTTCTTTTAGTTTCAATTTCTTTGCCGAGCGCCAATACCACGATTGATGAACAAACGTAACGTGCGAGGGATCAATCAAACCAATTACTGAATGATCGATATCGGCGGGAAGTTTTACCGTTTCAACATGTAGAAATTTTTTATCCTTCGCTAAAACTAAATTCGGAGGCGGCATTTTTGGTTCTGTATTGGGAAGCTTCTTCTCAGGGATATAAACCCAAATCGTGTCGCTGATTTCTTTGCACGGATATTGAAACACTTTTATTTTCGAAAGATCCATCGTTCCTCCTGGAGGAAGAGCAGGAATATTTTTACAAACTCCGTCGGTACCAAACTCCCAGCCATGATAACAACATTGAATCGTATCGTTTTTAAACCAACCTTGAGAAAGTGGCACTCCCCGATGAGCACAATTATCACGCAAGGCAAAGGGAGTTCCATTCTTGTCGCGGCCAAAAACAATTTTTTCGCCAAGCATTTCCTTGCCTATCAGCTTTCCTTGCTTTAGCGCCGAGCCGTGGAAAGCGAGATACCAAAGGTTTTTGAGATAAAGAGAATGATCTGTCATGATTCTAGATTGACTCAAAGTTAACAGAATTCAGATTAGCCGAGTCGATAGCGCTTAGGATTTCAGTTGCTTTACATGCGCCATTACGGCCCTCAATTGGCCGTAACCAAATTTCCCATTTAATGAACTGTGCAAATCTTTCGATGAAAATTCGTTGGGCAGTTGGGAAATTGCATTCGCTATTTCAGTCACTACTTCATCATTCATGAATTTATAGATACTAATGCTCCCTGCCTCCACGGCCTTGGCCAGATGTCCTTCAATTGTACCAACGGTTAGCTCACGCTCTGTCGCTATTTGTTCCACGCCCTTGCCATCATTAAGCATTTGCAGCGTAGTTTCGAAAGTGCTCAGGCCATCTTTGGTTTTTGGTTTTTTCTCTTTCTTCGACTTTCCTTTTTTAGTGGACGAAACATTTGATGAAGTTTCCTTTCTAATTATTGATAACATTTTCGTTCGTTCTTCAACTCGCAGTTTATTCAGTGGCTCGAAATTGAATTTATCATCTCCATTTAGAATACCACTTACTAGTAGAGAAGCTTTATCCACTTCTTCCAGCTTTTTAGAAAGCGTTAAATCAATTTCAGTCAATTGATTGACGTATGTTTTTACACGCTTGTGCTGCATCATTTCTTCCAAATGCCTCAGCAATTTGTCAAGATGCAGATATAAAATATTCTTATAATACTCGCTGCCTTTACTTATTCGATCCAATAATTTGATATGATCACCGGTAGCTAAAAGGTTTGTCAATTGATTTCTGAATTTCTCAGTTGTCGGTTGCTCAGCGTCTAATGATTCTACAATCTGCTGAAGAACTGGCTTCATTGAATCTTCCTTGAATCCTTCAGCCTCAATTTGATCTTTCTGGATATATTTTATGTCCTTCACCAACCCCGAAAAATCAAACGTTTTATCGATGAGATGATGGATGAATTGTTGTTGCCGTTGCTTCATCACATTAACCAGTTGATCAGGCATGTGATTGGACTTTACAAATTCAACGACTTGCCGATCGGTACTGATCGCTGATGGATTGATGCGAGTTCGCAATGTCAATCCTTGCAATGAGCGCAAGCGTGAAAGGGCAACATAGACTTGCCCATCGGCAAATGCATGCCCAACATCAATGATTGCTCTTTCAAACGTTTGGCCCTGACTCTTGTGAACTGTAATCGCCCAGGCCAGTTTTATTGGAAATTGCTCGAAAGCTCCGATCACTTCTTCATCAAGATCGTTAGTACTTTTATTGACTGAGTACTTTTTGTTTTCCCACCGCTCTCGTTTCAGTTGATAGCGCTCATGAGTCTCAGCCATTTCTACAATCACTTTTTCACCCAAAATCTCTTTCACAGTAGCGAGCTTGCCGTTAAAATATTTTTTCTCTTCATTGTCATTTCGTGTGAACATGATTTGCGCGCCCTCCTTCAATTCAATCTTCGACAAAACCGGATATAAATTTTCAGGAAAGTCTTCTTCTATGTAAGCGCTAAAAGTATGAGAAGCAGTAGGGAGTCGCTGAAGTTCTCGTTGATTGATTTCATCAGCCTTGGCATTGTGGGTTGTCAAGGTGATTACCTCACTCAGCTCGTTGATCTCATCGGTAGATTTATAATGTCCATTGAGCCTATCAATGTCCTCTCTGGTAGAAATATTGTTCCTAAGATTATTCAGTATGCCGATAAAGATGGGGTCATGTTGGCGAAAAATTTTGTCGAGCTCTATATAAACCAGCTGGTTGTCTTGCAAAGCCTTAGCTTCATAAAACCATGGGCTCTTATAATATTGAGAAAGAGTTTCTCTTTCATCGTTTCGAACTACCGGAGGTAATTGGTATAGATCACCAATGAACAACACCTGCGCTCCGCCAAAACTTTGCTTGAAATTTCCGCGTGCTGCTTTCATTCGATAATCAATAGCATCGAGCAGATCAGCTCTTAACATGCTCACTTCATCAATCACTAATAAATCGATGGAACGAAGAACTTGTTTGCGAACACTGTTGAGTGGATGCTTACGCGCTAAAGAGTTTTGGTTAATGAACTTTCCACCTTCGTTAAAATCATCTGGCAAAAAACGATCCGGTAGAAACGTTAAAGGCGGCAATAAAAATTGCGAGTGAATCGTAACACCACCCGCATTGAGTGCCGCGATGCCTGTGGGAGCTACAACAATGTGCGACTTGTGCGTGAGCTGTCCTAGATTTTTAAGAAAGGTGGTTTTGCCTGTACCTGCTTTACCCGTAAGAAAAATATGACTAGCCGTGGTGTTGATAAATTGTGCTGCAGCCGCGAGAAAATCTTCCATCGCGACAAGTTATTGATACGGCATGATTTTGCCAAAAGACGTTACTCCATCTAATATCGATTTTATCATTTCTAACTAATAATTAAGTTTACTTTTTATGCAAAAACAAAAAACCAGCAACCGAACCATCATTTGGATCTTGGGTGCACTTTCAACAGTATCTCCATTTGCTATTGACCTCTACCTTCCGGCCTTCTCTCAAATAGCCAGTGATTTTAAAACCAACACAGCAACTGTTTCGCTTTCAGTTTCCAGTTATTTTATTGGCATGGCCATCGGCCAGATATTGTATGGTCCTTTCCTTGACCGATATGGAAGAAAGCGCCCTTTATATATTGGACTTCTCATTTTTGTTGTGACAAGTATTGGGTGTATGCTTTCATGGGATGTACCCTCACTCGTCACATTCCGGTTTTTT
Source organism: Cyclobacteriaceae bacterium (assembly GCA_036002745.1). GTDB lineage: Bacteria > Bacteroidota > Bacteroidia > Cytophagales > Cyclobacteriaceae > ELB16-189. Next base: position 7,932 of record DASYTA010000086.1, read on the forward strand.
CAAGCGCTGAGTGGAAGTGTAGCATGGGTTGGAGCGGTAGCGATGGTACGCGATTTCTTTCCTGTGAAAGAAAGTGCGCGGGTCTTTTCGTTACTCTTCTTGATTATTGGTGTTTCTCCTTTGCTCGCACCCACCATAGGTGGATTTATCGTCACGGAGTTTGGATGGCAAGCCATATTCATCGGCCTAGCTGCAATCGCATTTCTCTTTCTAATCGTTGTTTATTTTTTTCTACCTGAAGGTCATCAACCTGATCCAACAATTTCGCTTGCCGCAAAACCTATGCTTCTCACTTTTCGAGAGATCATAGTTAATCCGACCTTCAGCAAGTATGCATTTGCAGGTGCATTCTCGTTTTGTACGTTGTTCATTTATGTAGCGGCTCCCCGATTATTTTTATGGAGATGTATAATGTAAGCCCGAAAGTATATGGATTGATTTTCGCATTACTCTCCGTGGGATTTATAGGAGGAGGCCAAGTGAATATTCTACTCACTAAAAAATTTGAAAGTGAAAAGATTTTTCATGTCGCATTAATTGTACAGGTGATCGCTGGTTTTATTTTTCTCACGGGAGTTATTGGCGACTGGCTAGGGCTTTATGGAACAATCGCATTCTTCTTTATTTGCCTTAGCTGCATCGGATTAATCAATCCCAATGGAAACGCGCTCGCGCTATCTCCCTTTTCGCGAACAGTTGGCAGCGCATCAGCCTTACTTGGTTGCATTCAAATTGGTTTGGCTTCACTAGTTTCATTTGGTGTCGGTCTCTTCAATGCATCTGATGCAATCCCGATCGTGGCATTGATGACTATTACTTCTTCCATCGCACTGCTGATTATTCTTAGGAACAAGCGCTCAACAATAAAAACCACTACCAATTAATTTCATTTCCATATTGCTCAACTCTGTGTCAGTTTGACATAGATTCAATTAACTGAGTCTAGAAACAATGACGTCTTGTCTTTGAAATCATTTATGGTATATGGATTGTTTCGAAGTTGGTATTCAAAGAACATTCGAGATGAAAGAGAGAAAATTTATTAGCGATGAGCTGTTATCCTCAATTGATGTGCTTAATACATTGAGCGGTGGTGTGAGCGAGCCACAGCTTACCTTGAAACAATTTCAAGATCATCGAGAGATCCAACTAAAGGTGCCCGGAGTGAAAGAAGAAAACATGAAGGTTGAAATCAACAATAATATATTGAGCGTGTTCTACAACTTTCATCTGCAATCAGGCAGTTTTCCTTTACAAGTGCCTAAAGTAGTTTACAACAAACCAATTCCTTATTTTATTGATGCTGCCCGGATCACGGCAACATTTGAAGAGGGATTTCTAGTCGTAACCTTGCCATACAACGAGATGGCTGAAGGTTATCACAGGAAGGTTTCGATTGATAGTTGATAAAAATTCAGCTGTTAAATAGGTTAATTCAACGACTTATTAAATTCTTGAAAGCTGACCACTACTTCAGTTCCTTCCCCAAGTTTACTCATTACACGAATTGACCCACCCAACTTTTCGATTATCGCTTTTATGATTGATAAGCCGAGGCCTGTTGAACTTTCTCCACCCGTTGGCTGTGCTTTGAGTTTTTGAAATTTCTTAAACATCACCTTCTGATCATCTTCTGAAATACCTGGGCCTTCATCACGCACCGAAAAATTCAAATACTGATCGGTCGACCAAACCTTCAAATAGATGGATTTTCCTTTATCAGAAAATTTGCTTGCGTTACTCACCAGGTTATCAAGAATTCGGGTTAGCATCGGTTGATCAATCAAGGCGTGGTCACTTTCCAACCGAACATCTACTTTCAACTGTTGCTGCTTTTCAAACAGACATACGTTAGTAGTGTCTCTAAAATCATCGATAAACTTCACCAAGTTGGTGGATTCAAAAAAAAGTGGTTTTGTTTCATTATAAGCTGTCTCCGCTTCTAACAATTTATTAATTAAATAATTGCCTTGATCAACGGAAGTTTTGATATAGTTGATGTATTGCTTTTTGTCCGCCGGTTTTAAATCATCGGTCATCTCCATCAGATCGATCAATCCTTTTATTTTATTAAAGGGTGCCTTTAAATCATGGGAAACAATATTCAGGATGCTGGACTTCTCACTATTCTCTTCTTCAAGCTTATCTGATTTCTGTTTCAATTCAGCGTAGAGTTTCGTCACCTTGCCTTTGTTTTTGTAGGAAACAATGGTCAAGATTAAAATCAGTAAAACAATTATTCCAAGAAAGAGAAACTGATTTCGCTGTCGAATGTTTTTTTCTTGTTGCTCCGCTTTGATGGCCGCTTCTTTTTTATTGAATTCATAGTTCATCTTCAATTGCATCATTTTCTGAACTCTGCTCTCATTAAAAACACTATCTCGGTTGATGATATATTTTTTATGATTTAAGTAGGCACCTCTCCAATTATTCATGGCGCTATCCAGCGTTTCCACGCCATGATAATAATCCGCTAAAAGAGACTTACTGGCAAGAGCGGTAGCTAAAGTGAAGGCACTATCATAATATACTTTCGAAAGCCGATACTTACCAAGGATGCGATAGCAATCACCAATGAAGCAGTAGGATTTGGCAAGGTCTCTTCGGTTAGACCATTTTTTGAATAATGCTGATGACGATAAGTAATGTTGTAAAGCTTTGGGATATTCTTTCGTCGTTTTATAAACCTCGGCCATACCTTCAAATGCTTTACCGGCAATATTCGGATCATTAGTGTCTCTACCAATCGTCAACGCCGCCTTATGGTATTTCAAAGATTTGGAATATTGCCCCATCAATTGATAAACTCTACCCACCATGACATGATTGTATCCTAAGTTTAGTCGATCACCTTTTGCCCGATCGATCGCTTCACTTTGCTTAAAATATTTAAGAGCTTCCGAATAATTTCCTAACTGAACATAATAATCTGCAATATCAGAAGCTGCTAGAGCGATATTTCTCTCGTCACCTAATTCCTCAAACAGAGAAAGCGATAAATATCCATTTTTAGCGGCCTCAACATAATTGCCTTGTTTGCCGTAAACCCAAGCGAGTAGGTCATAGAGGTAGCCCATGTTTTCGCGATCGCCTAAATTTTTATACTTGTCCAGCGCATCGTAAAAATGTTTTAATGCTTCAGGATAGTATCCACCATCTGCAAAATCCTGGCCGATGTACCGAATGGTTAAGGCAACTTTTTGAGCATTATTTGCTTGTTCAAAAATTAGTTTCGCTTCGTGATGATAATCTAACGCGACATCAAAATTCCCAAGCCGCCAATGTATTCTTCCAACCACATTTTTCACATCGGCTATTCCTGCTTTGGAATCCATTTTAGTAGCCAGATCCATCGCAGGCTTTTCAAGTTTGAGCCCCGCCATTTTATCAAAGTCATTATAGGCGGTCATGATCTGGACGTAAAGATCTAATTTGTCCTTGTCATCCTTGGCGGTGTTTAATACAGCAAGTAACGAATCAACTCGCGGTCGCCCTTGTTTCTGAGCAAGGAGGCTCAGGTTGCAAATCAGACAAAAAAGAAGGGCGACTATCTTCATAGTAGATTAAAGGCAGCCCAATTTATAGTTAAGGTCTGGCTTCTATTCTGCAAGAAGAAGGTTTTTCTTACATGAAGATAAGTCAGATAGTTCTGTTCAACCTTATCGGGTTATGATCCCGTTTCACTTACAACTCCTGACCTTAATCCTTTACGCTAACGCAGCACTCAATTCACAAAAACTTTAGAGGTCATAATTTTACCATCCAAACTTAACCGGATAAAGTACAAACCTCTAGATAAGGTTGATAACTCAATATCTTTTGTAAATGGAAAGCATACTTCCCCAGCATAAACTTGTTTCACTACTCGTCCGGTCATATCCATCAAATCGATGCTCGACATGCCCGATCCATTGACTTGAATCGTTAGCTTTTCATTTAATGAAACTGGGTTGGGATAGACCTCGAATACTTTTTTGCGTTCTGTGTCCTCAATTCCTGTTAC
>DASYTA010000087.1:0-3518 GCA_036002745.1 Cyclobacteriaceae bacterium
CTTATTAATTGTTTTTTTAAACAAACATTCCTCCTGACGCTTCAATGCGCTGTCCGTTAATCCATCTTGCTTCTTCTGTACACAGGAAGGCAACAATACCACCGATGTCATCGGCCACGCCATGACGACCAAGTGGAGTTAACGATGATATTTGCGCTTTCATTTCAGGGCTGTTGCGAAGTCGCCCGCCACCGAAGTCTGTTTCAATAGCTCCCGGTGCTACAACATTCGCAGCGATTCCGCGCGGGCCTAGCTCTCTCGCCAAATATCTTGTCAATACTTCAACTGCTCCTTTCATCGAGCCATAAGCTGAGGAGCCTGGAAAAGAAAAACGTGCAAGACCTGAAGAAATATTAATGATGCGCCCGCCATCATTCAAGAAGGGTAGTGCTTTTTGCGTTAAGAAATAAACTCCTTTGTAATGGACGTTTAAGACCTCGTCAAATTGCTCTTCAGTGGTTTCAGCAAACGGAGCATAGAGTGCGTTGCCTGCATTGTTGATCAGAAAATCAAAATTGGTGTTGCCCGTGTGTTCTTTTAAATGGGAGGTCACTTGTTTTACGAATGCATCGAACGACTTGATGTTGCCTGCATTCAATTGAAACGCAACTGCCTTCTGACCGAGTGATTGTATTTCAGCCACGACTTTGTCGGCTTCCTGTTTGTTGGTGTTGTAAGTAATAACGATGCCATTGCCATTTTTGGCAAGCGCCAATGCCATGTTTTTTCCTAGCCCTCTGCTGCCTCCTGTTACTAATGCGATTTTGTTTTTTGTGCTCATACTTTGTTTTGTTTGATGGCACAAAGTTGCAGTAGAAGTGGTGCGAAGCGTTTGCGCGCAACAATCCATTATTTGCAAAAATCAAATATGACTAAGCGCGGAAGGAGAGGGGCGAAAAACCTGATTGTTTTTTAAAAAAATTGGAAAAGTGTGCCACTTCCTCGAAACCGAGTGAGTAAGCGATCTCAGAAATGTTCCAATCGGTTTGTTTGAGTAACAATCGCGCTTCTTGTGCGATACGACCGCTGATTACATCAGTGGTCGTTTTTCCAGTGTTTTCTTTTAACACTTTGTTAAGATGATTGACGTGGATAGCCAATCGTTCGGCATAATCTTTAGCCGTACGCAGTTCTAGTTGTTGCGTTGGCGAAGTGATCGGAAACTGTCGCTCGAGCAATTCTACAAATAGACCTGCTACACGTGTTGTAGCATTGTGTTGCGTGTAAGAGGCAATGTTGGGTTGTAATTTTTGGCCGTAGTGGATCAATTCTAAAACATAATTGCGAAGCAAATCATATTTGAATGGATAATCAGAAGCTAATTCGGCAAACATCTTTTCAAATAGGGCATTCAGCTCTTTTACTTGAGTGGTGTTCAATTGAAAAATCGGATAGCCGCCTGCTTTGAAAATAGGTAGATCATCGAGCGCCACTCGCGATGATGCCATAAACTCACTTGTGAAAATGCAAAAGTAGCCCGATTGCTTTTCGTCTTGAGGTACATAATGATAAGGCACCTTAGGCGAAGCAAACAGAAGACCATGCTTTTTTATTTCGATTATTTTATCAGCATACTCAGCCCGGTTGTGGCCATTAATAAGACTTATTTTGTAATACGTTCGCCGGTTGTAAGGCATCACCTTCGTTTTCTTCACATCCTTTCGCACACACTGCGTGTTAAAGACATTGAAGTGACCAATCTCTTTATTGATGCCACTGGGCAGAATGGCTTTTAGTTCGTTTTCATCTACGAACCCTATGTCCCTATAAAAATCCTGAAGTGAAACGATGTCGGCCATTGGTGTTGTAATATTCAAATATACGAAAGGCTTTTAGTTTGACTAGAAACTGCCTGTTACTGAATGATTTCCCACTTTTCTATTTTGCCCTTTATAACATTGAACATTGGATGAGGAGCAATTTTTTTCATCTCACTCAATTCTCTAAACTTAGATCTATCACGAATTTTTAATTTCTTTAGCAAATGCGATGTCTCGTATTCCATTTGCCCCGTTGTAACAGACATTGTGGTAGATGAAAATTTCCAATTAATTTTTTTCTTATCGAAATTATAACTTCGAGCCTTAGCTTCTTCAAAAACTGAAACAAGATATTGATTGATTGCTTCTTTGGGTTTGTTCACTAATTTAAACCTATCAAGCTGCGGATGATTGCGATAACCTTTGGTCTTGCCTTCAAGAACATGTTTAGCTAATAAGGTCTCTCTCCACAAAGCAACAAGTCCTTTAGCATCTAAATATTTTGGATGGATAGACCGGAGTCGCATTTGTTATCAAATATAATCTAATCATTGCGCCACTTTATAGGTACCTGCTGTTTTAGGAAACGCAATGTTTAACTGGTTCCAGGTATTAATCGCAGCAACCACCATGGTTAGGTCAATCAGCTCCTCTTCAGTGAAATATTGAATGGCTTCTTCATACACAGCATTGGGTACCTTGCATTCTGTAACTGCTTCCGCCCATTGTAGTGCCGCTCTTTCACGAGCGCTGTAATAAGGTGATTCGCTCCAGGCGCTTAGCCCATACAATCGTTGTTCTGTTTCACCGTCTGCTCGAGCATCTTTCCAATGCATGTCGAGGCAGAAGGCACAGCCGTTGATCTGCGATATCCTGATTTTCACTAGTTCTTGCAATGATCTTTCAATACGACTGTTGTTCACATAATTTCCCATCTCGAACAATGGCTTCAGCGCTGCTTGACCTTTGGCCAATAAATTCAATCTCTTTTCCATTTTATTTAGGTGTTTAAGAATACACCCTATGACGAATGAGATTTAAAAAACGGACAAGCAGGTTAGGCAATCTTAATGAGCATGCAAGCCAAAACTAAAGTGGACTGTAATAAAGGTTGTTCCCGCAGACGGCAAAAATATTTGAACCGCAGACCGCAAAGTTATCAATAACATAAGGAGGCAAGCCTGAAGTACTTAGGGCAGTCCAGCTGAAACCGTAATCGTGCGAAAAAAATATCTCACCGGTTGCGGTTCCAACAATGAGATATGAATTAAGAGCGTAAATCGTATAAGTATTTAGTTTGGTTAAACCTGTATTTGAGGGTGTCCAGTTGAGACCGTTGTCTTGAGAGTAGTAAACACCACTTTTTGTTGCAGCAAAAAGACCGCCAGTATTTTTTGCAAACCCAGGATGAATACCAAAACTGGATACCTGAGCAGGGAGTGAAATGGGTGTCCAGCTATTTCCATTATTAGAAGAAAGAAACGCATTACCGCCAGTACTTACGTCACTAGTCACAATGATATTGTTTCCACTGGTGATAATTGACGTGGGGTAAAGGTTGGTAAGACCATTGTTTGCAGTTGCCCAGGCACCACCGTTGTTAGTAGACACATAAACGCCTGCTCCGTATGCTGTGGCAAAGATGTTGGAGCCGTTGACGGCGATAGAAATAATTGATCGAGCAGGTGGTCCCGATGGCACAGTAAGCAAATTTCCCCAACTGCTGCCATTGTCTGGGCTAAGGTAAAGCTTACCGAA
>DASYTA010000088.1:0-2798 GCA_036002745.1 Cyclobacteriaceae bacterium
CCACTTTCAAAAAGCCAAAACCTAAATCTTTAGAGAACCATGTTCTATCCGCTAAGTGTACTCCACTCCTACTAAACAGTCCGTTGGAAGTAACAAGAATATCATCTTTTACAGGATCGCATTTGTAATCTTCTTTTATGGCATCAAATTGAGGTGAAAATATTTCCGTTCCATTACTATCTATAAAACCAAATTTTCCATTTTTATAAACCGGAGCCCAATTTAGCTTACTGATCTCCACGACTTTTCTGAGTGAGTCTGTCATCCAGAGCGGAGATTTTTTTTCATCTGGTTCATGGTCGATATAAAACAGGATGTTACGCGCACGATTCACAAATGAATTCTGGGGGTAATCATTCATGAACTTAATGAAGTCTTCAGGCGATCCCGCACTCGTAGCAACTTCAAAAATATTTTTTTCGGCGATTACCCGATAGGGGCTTGCTGGATATTCACTTACAAAAGACAAATAACTTTTCATTTTTTTGTCCTTGGTCTTTGAATCAAACAAAAGTTTTTCGAAGCGTTCTTTTGCTTCTTTGGCCCGGTGTGAGCTTGGGTACTTTCTCAAGTAATCTTCAAAAGCAGAATAAGAATTTTGTCTGAGCACATTGACAAAGGCTACTTCATCGCGAAGTTCGATAGCGGCAGGTCGTTCTTTGGCTAATTGAAATTTCTGAATGAAATCCTGATAAGACTCCTCTGTATTGATATGCTTAACGTTTTCAAAAGCAGCGCTGTCGATTCGCAGACGAAGCCAAACAATGGAGGCACTATCGATTTGATCTTGCTTTAATTTTTCTTTTTGCTTGATCGGAGAATTTTGAAAAGCGCGAAGGGCACGCAAGTTATGTTGATAAGCAGAGTCGACATGTCGATCAGGATTATTCTGATTAAAAAACCAGGCTGATAAAATTAGTTCGGCCTGAACATTGAGACTATCCTTATGCAGAGCCTTTGATAAAATTTGTTGAGCGCTTGCCCAGTTGCCTTGCTCCATTTTCTTTTCCGCCTGCCTCAACGAACTGAACTGACCAAAGACCTGAACGCCAGGAAATGTCAAAACAATTAATCCTACGGTAAAAATTTTAGATAAGGGCATGACCACAAAAATAAACTATTGAAAACGGAATGTTTTGGAATAAAGCATTGACTTAAAATTGTTAATATTGCGCCCTGATTTTAGTTCGGGGTGTAGCGCAGCCCGGTTAGCGCATCACGTTAGGGACGTGGAGGTCGGATGTTCGAATCATCTCACCCCGACCACAAAGGGCTACGGATGGTAGCCCTGATATTTTTGGTCCCGTAGTTCAACGGATAGAATAGAAGTTTCCTAAACTTTTGATCCCAGTTCGATTCTGGGCGGGACTACAATTGAAAGGAATTGCGTTCCTCAATCCTTTCTTGTTTGATTCAATTGTTACGCTAATCAGCAACATCTTTAATCGTTAGATTCGAAACTCTAACTAATCAAGAAGCAATTCAGCTTTAACCGCCTTTGATGCGGCAACCTTTCTTTCTAATTTGGAAAAAGAAAATTTTTCCTGATGAAGAAATTTGTTAAATGGACCATTCTGATAATAATTATCGGAGCCATAGGCTGGCTTGCATGGAAGTGGTATGCAGCCAAGGGAATTTCCGGTGATGCTTTCAGCCTCATCCCTCCTGACGCCATCTACTGCATTGCCACGAATGATCCCGTCAAGATGTGGAAGAACGTGAGTGAATCAAACACCTGGCAGCATCTGCAAAAGAATTCTTATTTCGCATCGCTCACCTCCACTACTGAAAATCTCACCGGCTTGATGAAAGGGAACGACCTGCTTGTAAAATTGATGGGCTCAACAGACCTAATCGTTTCAGCTCACATGACAGGGCCAAAGAAATATGATTTTCTTTTCCTGATTGATCTCCAAAGTGCTTCCGGCATAAAGTTCCTCAATGAGTACCTCACGTCATTCGATGCAAGTGGATACTCGATTCGTAAAGAAAAATACAAAGAGGAAGATATCATTATACTTTTTAACACATCGGATAAATCGAGCTTATATCTAAGCATGCCCGGCAGCTATATGATCGCATCGTTTACAAAGGAACTATTGACAAAATCACTAGACCTGCAGAACACTGATCAAAAATCTTCTAAGGAAATTTTCTTTTCAATCGATGAAGAACCTGAGAAAACAGACAAACTGAAATTTTACCTTAACTATAGCATGTTGCCTCAGTTCATGGCCTGTTATTCGGATGGCAAAAATGAATACTTGAGCAAGCTCGCTCAATCGCTTCGCACTTCAAACCTTGACTTCACTGTTGAGGAGAACATGATCAGAGCCAAAGGCAAAACTTCTATTAACGATACGATCGAATCGTATGTGAAAACGTTGGCCTCATCCGGCAAGGGAACTTCAGAATTTCTTGAGGTGGCGCCTCAGCGAACAGCTTTTTTTCTAGGTATGGGGTTCAGCAGTTTTGGTGAGTTCTTCAAGAATTTTGAGAATAATTTACAAAAGGACGTCACCGAATATGCGAGCTACAAGAAAAACATGAAGCAAATTGAATCATACCTAAACATCAACCTCGAGGAAAATGTGATCAATTGGATTGGTGATGAAGTAACAGTATTGGAAATGCAATCAGCGGGCAAGGGTCTTGATAACGAGACAGCGGTGTTGTTGAAGGCTGACAACATTGAAAAAGCATTGAGCAATATGAGTCGTATAGAAAAAATGGTGCGAAGAAAGACTCCCGTTAAATTCAAGACCGTCGAGTACAAAGGGTACTCCATTCGATACCTC
>DASYTA010000089.1:0-3915 GCA_036002745.1 Cyclobacteriaceae bacterium
TCACCGACCTGACGCCAACCAAGGCCATCAGATTAAAGACAACAAAATCTTTCCGGGTACCACCCCGCGATGAATACCACAAAGGTAATTTTTTCATAGTAATTCAAATATGATTGACATTTGTTTTGAAAGGTTAGCAAAATTAAACCCCTCTATATTTAGCCTCCTCAGTCCGATCACTTCGTTCTCAGTTCGCTTGTCACCTCGATTTTTTACTTAACTTAGTTTATCGTAATGGAACCCGTTAAGTAAACCGAATAGAAAAAGTTCTATCTAATTATTACAAATTTTTGAGAAAATGTTTCACCATCAACGGTGAGTACTTTAACAATGTAAACTCCACCAGGTAAATCACCAATGGGGACCTCCTGAATTTCTTGGCTTCCTAAAGACACGTTTTTTACTTGATGCCCAAGATTGTTAAATATTACCAAGGAACTAACCGCGCGATTGAGCGAAGATGTGTCGACAATAAAAAATTCGCTCGCTGGATTTGGATATATATGCAGATTCCCAGCCAAGACAGGCATGTTTACTTCAGTGATAGAAGTCCTCGTTACGGTAATATCGAATTCATAAGTTCCGGTTTGCCCCACAAAAAATGGTGCGATTACAAAATAAACACTCGATCCTCCTTTTACTGTAATTGTGTTTGTCGAACTACTACTACTAAAAGCATCTGACCATGTAGTGCTATTTAATGAATATGAATACATCCCATTGAGTGAATAATTTTTTCCGTTTTTTGAAAGGTTTACATCATTCAATTGCACTGAAATTGAATAGTCAGCTCCATCAGGTAATTTAATTTTATAAAAATCAACATCGGCTCCATTATCAATATTTGATCCTGTAGTCGTGAGAATCGATGAAGTAGTTGAGCCTATTGAAAGATCTGAGGCATTAGCTATGCTGTTATTTGATTCAAATTTGTCAGGTTGAAGTTTCGCCGCCTGAACTACTACCTTAATTGGATTTAGAAAAGTCGCTGTTGAGCCAACAATCTCCATTGAGCCTCCAGAAGGAACAAAAGTTGCTGCAAGCAAATAAGTTCCTGGAGAAGCGCTAACTGAACTTGTATTCAACGTGAGAAAAGGAGACTGATACGTATAGCCAGAAGGTAGTCCACTATTCTCTTTATAGGTGCCAATCGATTGAACAAGTGTTCCGAGACTATCTAAATTGTACAATGCAACTTGAAAGGTGCCGGTAAATGTAGAGCTGCTATTATTTACAATATTAAGATTAACAGAGGCAGGCTGTCCCTGTGTAAGTGTCAGGCCAGGTGTAACGGTCATGTTAGAGTTTAACTGAATACTATTCGGATTAGTGACAGTTAGGTCGATCATGTTTGTGTACGTTCCATTATTCGAGACTTGAATCCAATTACCCCCTGTAGGTCGATAGAAAACTCCAACATGGTATGTACCTGGCAACAGCTTGACACTTCCGTTGACCGAAAAGACTAAGTCACTCGTGTAAGCATATCCCGCAGGTAAATTCATTCCAGGAAGGATTTGAACATAACTAATAAAATGTGAGCCAGCATCGAAGACAGCAGCGCAGAAGTCACCGTTAAAAGTTGTGGTTCCTGTATTCGTAATGTTGGTGGAAATCGTAAATGATTGCAAATAAGAAATAGTAGTGGAAGAAGGTGTGACATAATCGTACAATTGCATGTTGTAAGCAATAGCTGCGCTTGGAGGTTTAATACCAACTACGGCTCCTTGCTGACTATTAAATCCGCCACCTCCACCACCTGTACCAAGGTTGGATGGGTTTAGCGCACTCAATGCAAAAAAACCGTCACTTACTCCGCTCCATCCCCAATTGAAATGAAAATACCCATTGTTATCGTATCCATCACAAACAAAGGAGTGCCCACCTAAAGAACCATGGCCATCATATTGGACGGGCCTCCCTGCATCGAGCTCGTTTTTTATCAAACTAGCCCAACTGGCATCTGAATAATTTGCCCTAGACACAAATTGAGCCGAGTTCGAATATTGAAAATAATGCATCAAAGCACCTGGTACTTTGCTAGTGTAGGCTGAACTTTCTGCGGTTCCATACTGCATGTCCACACTCACGCCACAATCATACATTAAAGTGGCCACAGAGCTATTCGTACTTGTGACTGATAATGGCATTGATGGCCAATTGTAAGCGGTGCCTCCAAAGTTTACAGGCAATGCGCCAAATGTTGGGTCGACATCAGTATGAAATCCTGTTCCTTGTGCAGGAAAATTCCAGAACTTCATGATTTGAGCCATTGCAGTTGCAACGCAGCCTGTAACTGTATTGGTAGGGCAGAGGCTATTGTAAAACTGAGTTTGATCCCAAGTCGTTTGAACCAACGGACCAATTCCTTCTGTTCTTGCGTTAATGACATTACTAATTTTACCACTTTTGAAATTCCTCCAACTTTCTTGTGTCTCTTCATTTGATTGAAGGCCGTGCTGCATAGCATAGCGAATTTCGTTCTTGTAATTTTCAAACCACATTAAGGCATTGGATGGAATGTTGGTTGCATCAAAACGTCCTTTGTCGGAATACCCAAGAATGGGCTTTATGATTTCGCTGCCTGAAATAATTACAAAACCAGGAGACGACTTATCATTAAATACATAGAAGTATATTTTTGGTTGACTAGGTAAGCTTATCGTATCCGTTGCTCTACTTAAAGATTTATAGACTAGTTCCACGTCTCCTGATGTACGCGCACCCTTGCCGGCTTTTAAATTAAAAAATGATGCAGCTGCCGATCTCGCAGTGTTAACATCAACATGCTGCCCGAAAACCAAAGATGTTTGAAAAATCAGAATGCTCACTAACAAACCAAACCTTTCGATTTTTATTCTATAAGAATGAATGGATTCGAGGTTTGTTTTCATTTAGGTAAGACTGGAGTTGATTCAAGAAGGAGAAAATAAAACACTATTCAATTTATAGAAAATCACTTTCTTAAACGCTATAAAGAACACCAAACATTGAGGTTACTTAGACCACAAATAGAGAAAGCCAGTAACCCGCCTGGTTTCTGGCTTTCACGGTAGTTAGTTTATATTAGACTTTAATCCTATTTCTGGATAGGATGATATAAAGCAATACAAATATCAGAAGACTGACAACGGGAAAAACCCCGAATGAACCAAAGTATTTTTCCCGGTCAGCGAAAATTACAAATATGGGGTTGGGTTGTGATCTTCTGTTTTTGTACTAAAACTAATGAGTGCTTTTAGGTATATCGAACTTCCCATTAGCAAATAATAATATGGAAAACTTAAGCATCGGTCATACTGTATTCTTCAAGAAAGTCGAGGAGTATTGGGACAAACCATTCACAATTAAGAGGCACCATACCTATGACACAAGAAGTGTTTTACTACGAGGTCAAGTAACCGATATCAAAGGTGATGAGTTTAAAGCGATCCTAATTGATAATAACAAATTTGAAAAGGACGGAGGTGAATTTGTGTTTCATGTAAACTCTCTACTTTGTAATCAGGATTTTAAAGATTTTCATTTGCTTGGAGTGTGGCAAAAATAATATGGAGTGGGTCCCCCAGGAGTCGAACCTGAATGGTGCGATTTTCAGTCGCATGCCTTTACCGCATCGGCCAGAAACCCATAGTTATTTTTTGTAGCGACTTGCGGGCACGATCCGCAGACCTTCACTTCATCAGAGTGACGCTCTACCAACTGAGCTAAGTCGCAATAAATTTTTATTTGTCCGCCTACACGGACTCGAACCGAGGTCTCTTGATTAAAAGTCAAGAGCTTTACCCCTAAGCTATAAGCGGATTATTTTTGTCTTCGCCATTTTTATTTGCTTTCATATTTGAACTTTGATTTTATTTTTTTGTGGGCCCTGCGAGGTATGATCTCGCGACCTCTGCATTATGAGTGCAGCGC
>DASYTA010000090.1:0-7541 GCA_036002745.1 Cyclobacteriaceae bacterium
CCAACAAGAAGGAAGAAATTTCTTCCATGCCTGGTTATTTTCGTTTCAGCCTGGATTTATTGAAAGCTGAAATACTTGAATTGAAGAAGCTTGGTCTGCGTTCTGTTTTACTTTTTGTAAAAGTACCAGACAATCTCAAAGACAATGAAGGCAAGGAAGCATTGAATCCACAAGGTTTAATGCAGCGTGCTGTTCGATTCATCAAAGAAGTCGATCCAGAAATGACGGTGATGACCGATGTGGCACTTGATCCTTATTCAAGTTATGGTCATGACGGCATTGTATCCAGTCAAGAAATTGTAAATGATCCTACGGTTGAAGTGCTTGCTGCAATGTCAGTGTCGCATGCGCAGGCAGGAGCGGATTTTGTTGCGCCATCCGATATGATGGATGGTCGAGTGAAGGCTATTCGTAAAAAACTAGACGAAGCAGGGTTTCATAACGTTGGCATTCTTTCTTATGGAGCCAAGTACGCTTCAAGTTTTTATGGCCCATTCAGAGATGCGTTGGATAGTGCTCCGGGTTTTGGTGATAAGAAAACTTATCAAATGGATTTCCGTAACAGCACAGAAGCATTGAAAGAAGTTGATCTTGATATAGCCGAAGGCGCTGACATCGTGATGGTGAAACCCGCGGGTGCCTATCTTGATATTATAAGAAGAGTAAAAGATCATGTTCAAGTTCCTGTTGCTGCTTATCAAGTTTCAGGAGAATATGCAATGATTAAAGCAGCTTCCGCCAATGGATGGCTCGATGAAAAATCAGCAATGATAGAATCGTTAATTGCCATTCGTAGAGCTGGCGCAGATATCATAGCAACTTATTTTGCAAAAGACTTTGCTTCACAACATTCGAAATAAAAAATCTCAAGAATCCAGCATCAAGAATCCAGTATGACCAACAGCGAGAAATTATTTGAAGAAGCTCAAAAATATATTCCGGGAGGAGTGAATTCGCCTGTGCGCGCGTTCCGGCAAGTGGGAGGTACGCCTTTATTTATGAAGTCAGCAAAAGGCGCTTATCTTTTTGATGCGGATGGAAATCAATACATCGATTACATCGGTTCATGGGGACCAATGATCTTAGGACACAGCTATCCTAAAGTTGTTGAGGCTTTAAAAAAGCAAGCGGAACAGGCAGTGTCCTTCGGAGCGCCAACGGAACAAGAAACGAATCTTGCGAAGTTGATTTCGCAAATGGTGCCAGGCATTGACTTGATTCGTTTTGTGAATTCAGGAACAGAAGCATGTATGTCAGCTTTGAGATTGGCGCGTGGATTCACGAACCGCTCCAAGTTCATCAAGTTCGAAGGACATTATCATGGACATAGCGATGCGTTTTTGAAAAAAGCTGGAAGTGGAGTTGCTACTCTTAATATTAAAGTCAATGCAGGCATTCCATCGGCTGTTGTTGATGATACGTTGGTAGCTTCGTTCAGCGACTTTGAAGAGATTGAAAAGTTAGTAAACGAAAATAAAAATGACCTCGCGGCAATTATTGTAGAGCCTGTTGCCGGCAACATGGGTTGCGTAATTCCCAAGCCAGGTTACCTTCAGCATTTAAGATCATTGTGTGATAAACACGGTATCGTTTTGATTTTTGACGAGGTGATGACTGGCTTTCGTTTGGCGAAAGGTGGAGCACAGGAGATGTTCAATATCAAAGCTGACTTGGTAACATTTGGAAAAGTAATCGGAGGTGGATTGCCTGTTGGTGCCTTTGGTGGAAGAAAAGAAATCATGAGCAAGATTGCTCCATTGGGTGAAGTTTATCAGGCAGGAACGTTGTCCGGAAATCCATTGGCGATGATCGCAGGTTTTACAACGCTGTCAGAATTAAATTCTCATCCGAAAATTTATTCGGACCTAGAAGAGAAAACCGAATACCTTGAAAATGGTTTGCGTAGAGTTCTTGATAAGGAAAACGTGACGTATCAAATCAATCGACTTGGTTCGATGATCAGTTTACATTTTTGCAAAGAGGAAGTCACGGACTTTAAGTCAGCTACCGCAGGAAACAACGACACATTTAAAAAGTTTTTTCACAACATGTTGAAGCATGGCGTCTACTTACCTCCTTCAGCATTTGAGTCATGGTTCTTATCCAATGCATTAACCTATGCTGATTTGGATAGAACTATTGAAGCTTGCGAAAAAAGTGTGTAAAGCCACATCAGGGTTTTTAATCTAGAAGTATTCAACGTCATCAATTTCCTCTTCTCTCGAAGTAGGATTTTTCTTACTTTACATCGATGACAACCAACCGCTACCTTTCGCTCGATGTACTTCGTGGCATCACCGTCACGTTGATGATCGTTGTTAACACCTCAGGTAATTACGCTACCACCTTTGCTCCGTTGCTTCATGCAAATTGGCACGGTTTCACGCCAACTGATTGGGTCTTCCCCACATTTATGTTTGTCGTTGGCAATGCGATGAGTTTTAGTTTGATTAAGTACGGTGCCGATGGCAATGCAGCATTCTTCAAAAAAGTATTCAAACGCTCAGCAATTATTTTTTTGTTGGGCTACCTGATGTATTGGTTTCCGTTCGTGCATCAGCAAGATGGACACCTGGTTTTGAATCCGATTAGCGAAACAAGAATTTTCGGCGTGCTACAACGCATCGCGCTAGGCTATCTTTTTGCTTCTTTGATTTTACATTTTTGGAAGGAGCGTGGTGCTATCATTTTTAGCGTGTTCGCATTGCTGAGTTATTGGTTGTTAATGTATTGGTTTGGCGACTACTCGTTGGAAGGCAACGCAGCTTTGAAACTGGATCTCGTTTTATTGGGCGACAAACATCTATATCATGGTGAAGGCATTGCTTTCGATCCAGAAGGAATATTGAGCACGCTGCCTGCGATCGTCAATGTGATTGCTGGTTATCTGACAGGGAGATTCATTCAACAAAAAGGAAATACATACGAGACCATTTCTAAACTGATGATTGCTGGCTCGTTGCTTTTATTCGTGGCATTGACATGGAATATGGTGTTCCCTATCAACAAAAAAATCTGGACGAGTTCTTTTGTGCTTTATACCGTTGGACTTGATTTGCTGGTGCTATCGATTTTGATTTTTGTCATCGACATCAAAAACGAAAAACGTTGGACGTATTTCTTCGAAGTGTTTGGCAAGAATACGCTGTTCATTTACTTGGTTTCTGAAGTAGTGATAATACTTTTCTATATCATTCGGATCGGTGATCTGTCATTGTACTCATGGCTATATCAAAACGTTTTCCGATTGGCCGGAGATTATGTAGGTGCTTTCTTGTTTGCGGTGGCGTGGATGCTTACGTGCTGGAGCGTAGGCTACTTTATGGACAAGAAAAAGATTTACGTTAAGGTGTAGTTACCGACTTACCAGATTATGGTAAAAAAAATTATATCAGCAACAATTGCGTTTTTACTAGTTAGCTACAGCCAATTACTTGGGCAAGTAACACCTGAACCATTTGTAATTCGAGATTCAAACAGAGGGATAAATAATATTGATTTTTATATTATAAAAGGAGGCAATAAAAGTTATGAATTTAAGGCTGACACCTCAAGTGCAGACTATAAGGAGTTATGTCGCATAAACCCCAATTGGATCGAAGCAATTGATATTCTCAAAAATCAACAATTACGAGATGGAACGAAGACAGTTGTCGTAATCACTTTGAAGAAAAAAAAGGTCAATGAATTATCTTCAAATTTAAAAGGTAAGCTTCGATAAAATTTGTTGCCGTTTCCCTTTCTTCCATTTACATTTAGTTTCAAAACCCAACCCTATGAAATATTTTCCTTTAATTTTTCTACTCATTGTAGCCTGTACACCAAAAGAAAAAAAACTTGTTGGTGAAGTAGAACGGTTTGACCCGGCTCTCGATCAGTTGATTGCTCCTGGAACACAGGCAGAAATCATTGGCGAAGGATATACCTGGAGTGAAGGACCTGTGTGGATTGAAAGTGAAAAGATGTTGCTGTTTTCAGACGTTCCTCAAAACACAATCTTTAAATGGACCGAAGAAAAAGGTGTTGAGCCTTACCTTAAGCCTTCGGGCTATACGGGAACAATCCCTCGTGGTGGCGAGCCGGGATCAAATGGACTTACCTTAAATAATGAAGGCCAACTGGTGATGTGTCAACATGGCGATAGACGAGTGGCGTTGCTTATGTCATCATTAAAGGAGCCAAAGCCTGAATTCAAAACATTGGCGGACAATTATCAAGGCAAAAAATTAAACAGCCCTAATGATGTGGTGGTCGATAAGCAAGGAAATCTTTTTTTCACTGATCCACCGTATGGACTTTTGAAAAATGTAAATGATTCGTCAAAGCAAACTCCTTATCAAGGTGTGTATAAAGTGAAGACTGATGGCACTGTGATTT
Organism: Cyclobacteriaceae bacterium; assembly: GCA_036002745.1. GTDB lineage: Bacteria > Bacteroidota > Bacteroidia > Cytophagales > Cyclobacteriaceae > ELB16-189. The sequence continues at coordinate 4,378 of DASYTA010000090.1, forward strand.
TGTTGGTCGATTCATTGACACGACCTAATGGTATTGCTCTTAGCCCTGATCAGCAAACCTTGTATGTTGCCAACTCTGATAAGCCGCTTGCCAAGTGGTATTCATTTCACATTAAGGGAGACTCGCTCACCGATGCTAAAATTTTTCATGCCGAAAAATATGCAGAAGGAGAGAATGGCGCACCGGATGGTTTGCGTGTAGATAAAAACGGAAACCTTTTCGCGACTGGCCCGGGAGGCATCTGGATTTTTAATTCTGAAGGAAAAGTATTGGGCCGGTTTAAATTGCCTCAGGCAACCGCAAACTGCACGTTCTCCGCCGATGGCAAAACATTGTTTATGACTTCCCACATGTATTTGCTGAAGATGAAGTTGCCATAAGCCTTGCTAGAAGCGATGACTAGCTTCCGATAATAGTTTTAAAATTTTAAAAAATAAACTTTCATTTTCTGTATGGAATTTTTCTGTTGAGTTCATCTTAACAGTAAAAAAAACATTACGGTTATGAATAAGCTAAAAACACTTTGCGTGGCGGCAGGTATCGGTCTGCTTGCTATTTCAGTCTTCATTTTTTCTTCGTTCTCGTCAACTAAGAAAAACAAAGCCACTTACCGCACTACCTACCGCAGCATCCCACGCGGCTGCGTGTTCCTTACGTTGATGGGAGAAGAGTCGTCAGCAGGAAGCTTCGCTTACAAGACACCCGAGAAAGTGGTCGCCTCCATCGAAAAAGGATTGACATGGATTGTGCGCGCACAACATCCGAGCGGAGGCTGGGGAGCAGGTAGTCATTCTCGACAAGACGTGATGGATCCGCATGTCGTACAACCTGATCCTGCTACAACGTCTATGGTAGCAATGGCTTTGTTGCGCACAGGCACAACGCTACATTCAGGTTTATACGAGTCTCAACTAAAAAGAGCTCTTGATTACATTCTCGCTGAAGTTGAGAGAGCAGATAAAAACAGTAGCACCATCACCGATCAGCAGGGAACTCAAATACAAATCAAATTGGGGCAAAACATCGATGTGATTATGGCCTCGCAATTTCTCTCAAACCTTTTAGCCGGTGAAGATCTTGATGCACAATTAAAAGCTCGCGTGAAAAAAGACTTAGATATCTGCGTATCAAAAATTCAGCACGCACAAGAAGCGGATGGAAGCATTTCTGGCTCAGGATGGGCGGGTGTACTGCAATCTTCTTTCGCGACGAATGCTTTGGAGTCAGCTCAGGCGCAAGGAGCTTCGGTGAACAATGATGTTTTGAACAAAGCCCGCGATTTTCAAAAAGGAAACTACGATGCAAAGACCGGTGACGTGAATACTTCGATGGGGGCAGGTGTGTTGCTGTATTCCGTCACTGGCTCTGCACGTGCTAGCGCAAAAGAAGCACGCAGAGTAGAAGAAGAAATTTCTAAAGCGAAGAAGGAAGGTAAGCTTGCTCAAAATGCACCTGCATCAGCGGAGTCGCTTGAAAAAATTGGTTATGCTAAAGATGATGCAATGAAATATTCCACAGCTTACCAGGTGTATAACTCTGCCAAGGTGCAGGCGCAGCGTGATGAGGTGATGGATGGTTTTGGAAGCAACGGAGGCGAAGAATTTTTAAGCTATCTGCAAACCGGCGAGTCGATGATCATTAGCAAAGACAATACGTGGGACAATTGGTTTAATAATATCTCAGGCCGTATGCTAAAAATCCAAAATGATGATGGGAGTTGGAGCGGTCACCACTGCATTACCAGCCCTGTGTTTTGCACAGCAACATCACTGCTGATTCTTTCGGTGAGTAACGATGCTGATAAGTTGATGGAGTTGGGTAAATAGCGGATCAGCCCTGTTGAATTCTTCTGCGTGGAAAAATCTCTGCTGGCTTCGGCAGGGATTTTTCTTTAGCAATCCTAATGGAAAAGATGTTCAAGAGTGCTTGCCACGCTGCGAATAGTGCTTTAGTTGGTTTCATTTAACAGAAAGATTTGGTTTTTTCATTTGACACAACTTCTTCGCAAATGGTTGGAATATATAATGAATTCGATTTTCAGGAGGCGTTTATCTTAAGTTTCAATTGCTGAAACTTGACCAAGTTCAACAGCAGAATGTTGTATCGAAAAGGTCTTTCTATTTTAATAATTGTAAATTGTACACTTAATATCTGGTTAGGTTCGCCACTAGAACCTGGTCCTTCCCACTTCAAGGAAAGGTTCATGTAAGTTTTTATTTGTCAAACCATACAATAATTTTTTGTTTGAAATACTTCGCCTGTTCGCAGCGCAATCGAATTAGGAGCAATCCACCGATTTTTACCACAACAATCGACCAAAGAAGTTGGAACTTTTCAAGATAACGCGGTGTAACAATACCAGTTTTCAGCTTCACCTTAAAATTGAGAAAGATTCAATAGGCAATGGATAAAATCGACACCTTACCAAAATTAAAACAGCATGACCACGCCAATTTAGATATCCCCGATTATGGTGCGCATCATTTATATCAGAATCAAAGCAGCGTAATCAACGCACTCATTAATACTTCACTTGGTTCCGTGACGTTATACGATTTCAAAAAAGGAGAAGTAATGTTCTCTCAGTGGAATGTACTGAAATCACTCGGCTATCAACCAGAAGAATTCAAAGACGTCAGCAATAATTTTTTCAAGAGTATTGCTCATCCTGAAGACACTTGGATTATTGACAATCATATTCGAAAAATAAAGCTTTCAAAACCTGGAGAGATATTCTCTTTCAATTTAAGAATCCAAGATAAGAAAGGACATTTTAGATGGATTCATGTTCGGTATACTGTGCTAAGCAGAAATGATAAAAGTGAAGTAACACAATTGATCGGATCGGTGATCGACACCAGCCGCTATCGGCATATAAAAAATAAACTTGATCTCCACTCTTCCCGATTGGATTATCTCGCCTATAGAAATTCGCACGAATTAAGAAGTCCAGTCGCTTCCATGCTTGGATTGGTTGCATTACTGAAATCTAAAAATAGAACAGAAGATTGTATGGAGGAGATATTCGATTTAATGGAAACAACGGCAACAAAAATGGATAATGTAATTCGTGAATTCAACATCGAACTAAACACAAACCGTGAACAATTAAAAAAATCAACTATGGAAGTACAACATATCGCAGATAATAATCATTATACATT
>DASYTA010000091.1:0-5073 GCA_036002745.1 Cyclobacteriaceae bacterium
CCTGGTAACAAAAAACTATTGCCAGCTCTTTCAGAACTATTCTGGTGCCTCGGATAAAGTCGAGGAAATCGTAACCCATTTACAAAATGAGTTGATAAAAAGAAAGGGTAAACTATCGGCAGGCATAGCGTTATGGAAAAAATTCAAGCAGGTTGAAAATTACATCAAACAGTTGGGTGCCGATGTTGAAATTCTGTTCGTTAATGGCTCTGTAAATATCGGCGCACTTAACAGCATTGAGAGCAATATCCTAGAATTGGAGAAGAAATTTGGTGATTACTTAGATTCCGAGTCGTTATGGATAAAGCTGTTTTCCTTTCTTCGATTTGTTCGTGAAAAAAGAGCGACTAGACTGAAGCAAATCTTCAGAGGCTGCGTGGTTGATCACCAATCCATTGATTTCTTTAAGGTTAGTTCCTTAATCAATTTTTTTGATGAGAGGCTTTCTTTGATAAAGGCTGTGAAAGGAATGAGCGACGCGTGGGTTAGCTGGAAAAACTACAATTCAATTGTCGGCAATCCTCCTGTCAATGATCAGGAGATTAAGCAACGCAAGAACCAATTTTGCTATGATGAACTCGAGGTAAGTATAAAAAATGAAATGTTTTACCTCGCGGTTCACTATTGGGAAGGTCGGTGGATCATAGAAACTGAAAAGGCTATGGAGGATAAGCTTGACAAAAAAGGCATGCCAGACACCCTCTGGAGATTTCAGCGCCTTGCAATGCTCACTCCCTGTTTTGTGTCAACTTTTTATATGACCCCGAAATTTTTCTCTTATTTCAAGTTTCTCAAGAAATTGACCACCAAAAATATTTTTGAGCGCCCGCCATTGTTGGAGAGCATTGATCTGCTAATTGTAGATGAGGCGGGACAAGTCTCACCTGAGGTTGGGGCAGCAACATTCGCATTGGCTAAACGCGCGATCGTTGTTGGTGATGTTAAACAGATCGAGCCCGTTTGGAATGTTCCTAGTAAAGTAGATCATGCTAACCTACATCGTTTCGGACTAATCTCAGCCAAGGCTGATAGAGCTGGCATCCAGCATTTACACGACCGAGGTTTTTTAGGAAGTTCGGGAAGCATAATGATGCTGGCTCAAAAGTCCTCGTGCTTTCAACTTTCTTCAAAGTCAGACCGGGGAATGCTGTTAACTGAGCATCGCAGATGCTTTGATGAGATCATTGAATACTGCAATAAACTGGCCTACGGAGGTCTGCTTGAGCCATTGAAAGGAAAGGCAAAAAACATCCTTTTTGAGCCTATGAAATTTATCCCAGTCGATGGTGAGTCAGTCAGCTTAAATTCTAGCAGAGCAAATCAAACGGAAGCAGCTGAAATCGCTAAATGGCTTAAGACTAATTCAAGTGAAATAATTTCCCATTATCAAGAGAAAGAAAATATCGAAGCAAAAAAGGACAAAAGACCGGCCAATAATATTGGTCTCGGAGATATCGTGGGAATAATCACTCCTTTCACGAGCCAGAAATTAACGATTAGAGCAGCCCTAAAAAATCATGGTATCAATGTGAATGGATTGACCATAGGAACAGTTCACTCACTGCAAGGAGCCGAGCGGTCAATTATATTATTCTCATCAGTGTACGGAAAAAATAATATCGGCGGTGGCTATTTCTTTGACAGAGGTGTTAATATGCTTAATGTAGCGGTATCCCGGGCGAAGGACAATTTCATTGTATTTGGATGTCCAGATGTCTTTGAGGGCAACAATGGCACACCTTCATCTATGCTCTTCAAACATATTAACAAGACAAAAACCTCAGCGATATTGAACAATAAAAAGTGATGAATCTGGCCGCTCCGAAAATGTCCGTTTTTTTTCGGCGACATGGGCCTGATTCATTTACCCTACATATTTTCTCAAGACTTTATATGTGCTATTTTTTAAATCCTCTAAATTGTATTTTCTACCCATCTTCTTCTCCTCAGAGGCAATTTCATCAAAGATCTCATGTTTAATTCGTTCAGGCATTGATCGACCAAGTCCACCGATGGCAACATGAAGTTTATCCCAGAACAAATTCATCGTACGAACTCTGGCAATCTTTATTTCTCTAATTAGTTCTAGGTTCACCTGCTCTAACTGCTCTTCGTTGATGGGCCTGATTTTCTCCGTTTCGTTAAACTTGTTAATAGGCGCCTCCCAAATCTCTTTATTCATTCCAAAAAAGCTTGTCCGTTTGAAGTCATTATAATTGTCCTTAAAAGCGAAAAACAAAAGATATTCATCAATGATAAGGGAGTAAGGATGCTTTAACAATGGATGCCAAACCATATGAGTTCCATTATCGGCCGAGTACTCTGGGCACCTTATTAAGCGATATGATATTCGTTTAGTCTCTTTAAGATTTCTAAAATTTGCAAAGTCAATTTCAGAGACCTTCTCCCTTAAAGTGAGATTCAAAATTCTTCGTAGCCCCTCATTTTGACTTTTAGTAAGTTGAACCCCGCTCTTTTGGTTTATTGAAATCCTCCAGATGACACTCATCCAAAAGAGAAGGCCAATTTCAGAAGGCACTCCACTTGAATATGTCTCCTTTTTGTAGGTCTGCAACGTCGGAGCGTATTCACTTTCAATTTTAGCAAGGCGCTCTTCACAACTTTTACAAAATAGATTGTCGACTACCAAAGGATGTCGGTTAAGTGCCAACTCCTTTTCAGTCAATTCGCCAAATACTTCATCTAGCTTCTCCACGGGCACTGACCGGCCAAAGTGAGGAATTGTATCGAAAGATTGAATAACAAATCCCAACTCGTAGTCCCTACTGGTTTTGCCCTCAATATTCTCAATCCGCTTTAACAAAAAATGCGGCACAATATGTGACCCTTTCTTGTCCGCTTCATTTGTTCTACATAATTGGCAGTACTTCACCTTAGACAAATATTAAACAAAAACTAAGAAACTGAAAAAAACATGACAAAGCTAAGCCATCGAGTGTATCCACGCCTTGAATTCCGGAAATTGATTTAACCGTTCGTTATAGTTCTTCTAAAATCCGGAAAATGATTTGACTAAAGAGGGCTAAAAAGGATCGGTTCTGGAAATTGCTTTAACTTCATATCGCGAAATCACAATTAATTTGCGGTTTTGCCCGGAAAATTTGTTTGACTTAAACAAATAACTAATCGGTATCATCAAAAATGACTAATAATTCATGAGCACAGATCATTCAAAGCCATGTCAATTCCGTCATATCTAAATTTGTAGCCGACATCGAGAAGTTTTCGAGGAATTACCCGACGGCTTTTCAGTACCAATTCAGTCTCTGTTCCAATGATTACAGCCCCGAGTTCAAGTAACCATTTAGGCAAAGGAATTCCAATCGGAACTTTAAGTATTGACCGTAAGGCACTCATAAATTGCTGATTGGGTATCGGCGTTGGCGCAGTTACATTATATGCTCCTGATAAACTTTGATTGGCAACTATGAAATCTACAATGCCTACAAAATCGTCTGCGTGCAACCAACTGAAGTATTGAGTTCCCGGACCTTGCTTACCACCGAAGCCTAATTTGGCCAACATCTTTAGTGGCTTCATTGGCCCACCATTTTTCCCTAAAACAATCCCAGTTCGTAGTAGAACCTTCCTCGTATGCTTCATTTCAAATTTATTGAAAGCAGCCTCCCATTTTTGGCAAACATCAACGGAGAAACCAGATCCAATTTCACCCGAGTACTCATCCATTTCTTTATCAAGCGAATGTCGATAGATGGTGGCCGATGCAGAATTGATCCAGAGCTTTGGAGCAATTTTACATTGCTGAATAGCATTACCCAACGCATCCGTTGAATCTAATCGCGTTGAATAGATTAGTGCTTTGTTCTTGTCGGTGTAACGGCAGTCAACAGACTTGCCATTTAGATTAACAACTACATCAGTTCCTTCTAGTTCGTCAGCCCAAGGGCCAACTGTTTTCCCATCCCAATTCACATACTTCACATTTCCGTCTGTATGTGTTTTGCCACGCGTTAGAATTACGAGTTGATTATCCGATTTCAAGTAGTGATTGATCAAGCAAGTGCCGAGGAATCCCGTGCCACCAGCAATTACAATTTTGTTCATGTTTATAGTAAGTAAAGAATAACGAAAAGTACAAGGAAACGATAGAGTACCCAAGTGACAGAAATATACCAAGGTAATTCCAGTATTTTCACTCTGCGCAAATGCTCGAAGAACATAAGGGCAACGATAACCATAAAATAGCCGATAAAGAATTCGTTAGCGTCAATAAACCGGGCGACCAAAAACATGGGTAACAACAATAATGCTCCGCCTAGTGAAATGGTCATCACATTCCCCAGATAATGGATTGCTCTCTCCTTTCGCACTATCAATACAATGGCACCTTGAAAAAGGATTTGGCCGCCACACACGATAAACTCTCGAGCAAATTCAGATTCTGGAAATAACGGAACGGCCAACTTAGAATAGAAGACAAGAATGACGGAGGTGACAAGCCAGGCAAAAACAATATAGGCCCATCGGTATGCGTAGTTCATATCAGGCGTACAGGTGTTGCAACCTTCAAAAACTTTTCCCGGTGCTACTACTTTTCGATTGTATGAAACAAAAAAATATAAACGCTTGACAAGAAATCGGAAGAATTTAAAATTGAACAGTGGTTGAAAAATCGGAAAGCTATGTCCGATGATGGTAAGGATACTTTCGGCACCGTAAATGACTGTGCCATCCTTCTTGTTGATCATGGCAATTTCATTACGAGCCCTGTTCCAATCAACATTGGTAAGATTGGAGTTAGCAGCATCAGTGTATGCTTCCCTCCCAGTCTTGTCGAGCATTCCAGTCTTCACAAATGCCTTTGTGTATTCTTTGCACATGGGGCATTCATCATCATATAATATGGTGTGGTCCGTTAGAGTTTTCATGACTGAGTGATTAGGCAGTGATTTCTTTCGCCCTTTTGCGAAGTTTAAAAAATACAAACAGGTTGAAGAAGTGCATGCCACCGAGTATCAGAATGATTGCTCCCAGTTTTACACTTAGCTTTTCTATTACCACTTGGGCATTGTTGATCTCCCCAAAGATCTG
>DASYTA010000092.1:0-3856 GCA_036002745.1 Cyclobacteriaceae bacterium
GTCTTTATTATCTGAATGTATTTGATTGCAATCATTTGTATGGTATTAATCCTTTAATTTTCTCCTTTCAACACCACTACCTTGCTCGATCATTTTTTTTGTTTCTCCATCTCCCGATAAAATCTCTCCATATCTTTTGCCTCTGTAAGGTCATTTAAATAGCTTCTTCTCGTAACAAAAAATATCGCTATGCTTCCGATGAATAAAATCCATGGCCAAAATCCTGATGCTTTGTCCAGCTTAAGTTTATTTAATAATTCTAAATCTGCTTTTGGATTCTCGGCGTGAATTGTCGGGTCTGACGGAAGATAAATTATCGTAAATATCGGTTCTGCAGGTGCTTCTTCGAATGACTTTTCATCCTCAATTTTCTTTCCATCCACTGTAAATGAATATTTTATGTGTTTACTTTTAACCTCTCCTCGGTGTTTAAACTCTGTGTAAACACTATCATAAATTGCAGTTGCCTCCTTGCCCGATTTTATTAGTGATTCTGCTATCGAAATTTTTTCATTGATCGAATTTTCTTCAGCATTAGTATAATATCTGTACAGCAGAAATATTGAAAGAAGAAAGACAGCAACGGAGATAATTAGAATTCTAAATTTCATACGGTTGTTTTATTTTAGGTCGGGTTTGAATTAACTAAAATTAAATAATTCTAGCCAAAATACTTAAAGCTTCCTTCAGCTCCATCACAAGAATGCCACTCAGTCTTCCACATGCTCATCGCTACTGTCAACAAACTTTCTAGATTCACGATGATCTTTTCCGGATGCAAATCTTCGAAAAGATAACTACCTTACTCACCTTAATTCACTATGAGCATCAACGATATCATCGAGCTATTTAAAATGGGCAAGGCAAGCGCCAAAAGCCACATGCGAAATCTAATTGAAATTGCTGCAGCGGATGGTAACCTTGCCAGTGAAGAACAACGATTGCTGGAGTACGCAGCCATTCGAAATAATATTTCCAGAGAACAGTTAAAAGAAATACAGGCAAACGCATCCAACGTACGCTTTAAAGCTCCAGGAAATAAGCGGGATAAGTTTTATCAGCTCTATGAACTTGTTCATATGATGTCGGTGGATCAGAATATTCATGCCGAGGAATTACGGCTTTGTGAAATATTCGCGCTTCAGTTCGGATATCGGAAGGAGATCATACGAGAGATGATCGAACTGATCCGGAAGAATATTGAAAAATGGATAGGCCCGGAAGAAACCATGAAAATGGTGTTACGCGACATGAAAATTTACAATTAAACTTCCTAGTCAGACTTCAGCAACTAAGGAGTCTTTTCCTATGTAACAAATTAGTTAGTGAGCGTTTGCAACGCGTGCTACTCCTAAGGATAAGAAAGGCACTCGTTAAAAACGAGCGCCAATAAGTGAGTCCCCGAATGAGAAACACCGCGAAGAATTTATTCAACACCTCTTATTTTGAAACAATAAATATATCCCTCGCTAAAAATACTTTTGAGTCAGTCGATAACTTAGTCTGTGCACTATTCTTCCAATATGTTCCTTCCTCTCCTGTCACATAAATGTTCCCCGAAATCACTTTAATCGATGTTGCAAAATCAGTCAAGCTCGTTGTTGGTAAGTCTACACCTATTCCATTTTTCCAATACTTAACTAAATTCGTCCCGTCGGAATTACTTTCATATCCCGCAACATAGATGTCTCCATTTGAAATTGTTATAGAATTTGCACTTGCGTAGGTGTCTCCTGTTGTCAAGTTAATTGAAGTGCCGTTCTTCCAATACTTAGCCCTTGGAATGATTGAAGAATTGGTCTCCTTACCAGCTATATATATGTCATTATCAACAACGTCAATTGAATTTGCGTAAGCATTTGTACTTGTCCCAGCAGAGAGAATCACAGGATTTCCATTTTTCCAATATTTAGCAACTAGGTTTCCGTTATTCTGCCCTCCAGTAACATAAACATCATTGTTAATTACCTTTATCGAGGAAGTAAAGTCGTAACTAGTTCCATCAGTTAAATCAGCCGCGGTTCCATTTTTCCAATATTTTGCTATTGTCTTTGTGCCATCTCCTATTTGTTCATAGCCGGCTACATAAACATCAGACCCCGAAATAGTAATAGAAGTCGCTAAACTCCAGTTATTTGAAAGTATCGTCTCAATACCATTTTTCCAGTACTTAGCTATTGGTTTTCCATCAATGTTGTATTCATGTCCAGCTATGTAAACGTCTTGATCCAAAACAAAAATGGAGGCCGCGTTTGAAGAATAAGTACCATTTGTCAAACTGAATTTTTGATTATTAACCCAATAGGTCGCAATAGTCTTTCCATTGTCGGTCACCTCAACCCCTGCAACGTAAATCGTATCCTGTTTCGCGATTTCACGATTGTCGCATGAAATCAACTGAAATAATGAAACTATAAGAATTGAAATCTCTTTGTTATTCATCCTTCTTTAACAGCTAAAATTACCAAAAGGCTTGCCGCCATGCTCAATACAAGCAATATTACTGATATCTCATTGTTTTCAAAACTCACTTCAACACCACCACTGTAATTCCCGCTCCGCCTCTTTCGACATGCTCATCGGCGAAGGAAGCAACTTCTTTCACTGTCTTCAATCTGTCGCGTACGATTTTTCGTAGCACGCCTTCTCCTTTACCATGAAGGATTTTCAATTCGCCTTGACTTAACAAAATTGCATCGTCAAGGAAACGATCAAGCTCAGGCACAACTTCCTCGGCGCGCTTGCCACGCAAGTCGAGCGTTGAAACAAATGAAGACTGCTTGCGCATCACATCTACTCCAAGTGATCTTGCCTTGCTCACAGAGGTCGGCTCAATCAAATCGCTGCGCACCAGCTGATTCAATTTCACCGTAGTGCGAGCACTTCCAAATTCTACTTCTGCCTGCTTTCCTTTAATCGTAACCAACGTGCCGGTCACTTCCTGCCCAATCAATCTTACTTTATCACCTTCCTTCAAAAGTTGTGGTGGTAAATTAACTTTTACTGCTTGAGGTTGAACTCTATCTGCCAATTGCTCCAGGCCTTGACGCACTTTGCGTGTTTCTTTTTTTTCTGCTTTGTTTTCGCGAATGTGACGGATGGTCTTTTCTATCTCGCGGTTTGTTTCTTTGAGCAATGTGGAAGCCTCTGTCCTCGCACGATCGATGATTTCTTTCTTCTTCGCTTCGAGTTCTGAATTAAGTTTTTGATATCGGTCGCGTTCTTCCTTGAGCTTTCTTTCTTTCTCCGAGAATTCTCGTTGGCTCTTTTGCAGTTGTTGCTTTTCTTCAGCAACTGTTTTCATCAACGTCTCTAAACCTGTTAGTTCCTTGCCAATGATTTGTTCTGCTTGTTCAATAGTTGCTTGTGGTAGTCCGGTTTTCTTTGCAATCTCCAACGCGAACGAACTTCCTGGCTTGCCGATCTCTAATTGAAACAGCGGCTGCAATTTTTTGGTGTCGAATTGCATCGATCCATTTCTAATATCGGATCGGTTGGATGCAAATAATTTTAAATTGTAATAATGAGTGGTAGCAACGCCCCATACTTTCTTTTGTAACAATGAGCTTAATATCGCTTCGGCAATTCCCCCTCCAAAATTAGGATCCGTTCCCGCACCCAACTCGTCCATCAGAACCAGCGTATCTTCAGTTGCATTCTCTAAAAAGAAACTCATATTCTTCAAATGCGAACTATACGTGCTTAGGTCATTCTCGATCGACTGCTGATCGCCAATATCAAGGAAGATGCTTTTAAATATTCCAACGCTTGACTTTTCATAAAGAGGAACCAACATTCCGCACTGCACCATATATTGAATCAGCCCAACAGTTTTCAGACAAACCGATTTTCCTCC
>DASYTA010000093.1:0-1895 GCA_036002745.1 Cyclobacteriaceae bacterium
CCACCGACATGATGCTGAAAGACACATCTTATGCGAAATTACTTTGGCAATCATTCAATAAACCGGCATCGGTAAGGCCTCCTAAAGAATTACCATCGATTAAAACGGATTTAAAAAATCTTCCGGATGAAAAACCGGTAATCGTTTGGTTCGGACACTCTTCTTATTTAATCAAATCAAAAGGTTTTACTATTCTTGTTGATCCGGTTATTAATGGTCATGCATCGCCGGTTTCCTTTTTTGGAAAACCATTTCCAGGGTCAGATGTTTTTACGCTGAATGATTTTCCTACAATTGATTTGGTCCTTATTACGCACGATCATTATGATCACCTTCATTACGAATCCATCGCGCAACTAGCAAGCAAAGCAAAATATTTTTGCACTTCGCTGGGCGTGGCTTCGCATCTCGAACATTGGGGAGTAGCGCCCGAAAAAATTACAGAGTTGGATTGGTGGGAAACGAAATCAATCACACCTGATGTTGAATTGACAGCTGCGCCAGCCCGACATTTTTCTGGAAGAACTTTTAAACGTGGCACAACATTATGGAGCGCTTTTGCTTTAAAACTTCATGGACATAAATTATTTCTTGGAGGAGATTCCGGTTATGGAAGCCACTTCACAGAAATTGGTTCCAGACTCGGGCCATTTGATATCGCGATTTTAGAGTGCGGGCAATACGGAGTAAACTGGCCGTATATACATATGCTGCCAGAAGAGACCGTTGATGCAGCAAAAGATTTAGGAGCTAAGGTTCTATTCCCGGTGCACTGGGCAAAATTTGAATTAGCTTTTCACGATTGGGATGACTCGATTAAACGAGTAACAAAATCAGCAGCTGAAAAGAACCAATTGATTACAACGCCTCTAATTGGTGAACCTGTGATCCTAAACTCTTCTTATCCTAATAAAGAATGGTGGGTCTTTTAATTAAAAATTACGAATTGAGAATTATGAATTGGAAAAATCAATTCTCAAATCCTTTCATTCTTCGCTGAAGTCTGCAAAAGTTTTCTTCATTTCTTTTGCATCGTACTTCGTATTCAAAGGTTTTGATGCGTCAAGTTCAAGTGTCGGGAGTCTCTGATGATTGAGGATAGGAAGAAATTTGTCGCGGTCGTTGTCAAATTCAACCGATCTTCGGCTCGACTTCAACGCATATTTTCTTGCAAAAAGATCGCCTTCCAATTGCAATTGGTTTCGGATCTCCGTTTCAGTTTTGATTTGATCCATGATGTCGTTTTTGGACTTGCCGATCACTTCAGCTGCTTCTAACGTTCCCAACGTAGCCGTAGTTGAGCCTCCAATGACAGTGATTGTTTTCAAGTCGTTGGGTGCGGTTACCATTGCAGACGATACGGCAGAGCCGGCACCTACGGAAGCTCCAAATATGGATCTATGTTTTTTTCCTTTTTTTGCCTGCTTGTATTCCTTCTCCAGCTTCTTGTGTTTTTCTTGTAACAATTCGAGTAAGGCTTTGGCTTGCATCAAAGTGGTGCTGTATTTTTGATACAAGAGCTTGTCTTTCTCCTCCAGGTTTTCAGTATCCGTCACTTTTACTTTCACCTTCCGCTGAACCCGATTATTGGATTTATCCACCGCAAAGAAAATGACCTCTATCTCATGAATTTTCTCCGCGTCATCAGTGAACTGATAGCCTGGCGACCAAGTAAATTCATACTGCACTTTCGCATTTTCCTTCAAGCTGTTTTTAGGCACGCGATCATCAGAACATAAAAATCCTGCATTCAAGACATCGTCATCCCCGTTAGGATCGGAAACATAAATCTTCAGATTGACGCGTTCATTCTCCTTGATAGAAAAACTTGTATCGCCAGGTACGAGCAAAATCTCAGGTGGCAAGTCAAGCTGCGTTTGTGCTACTTTTATTTT
>DASYTA010000094.1:0-3418 GCA_036002745.1 Cyclobacteriaceae bacterium
TGGACATAAATCCAAATTGGAAATGTTTACTCCGAATAATTCGACCGAATTATTTGAATCGATCATTTCAAACAATAAAGATCATGGGATGAACCAACTTGATTTTTCATTTATGGTTGCTCGCCATGAGGCAGAATTGATTGATGCGGCAAACAAGGGGTTGAATACAGCCAACGGGAAAGATAAGATGAAGGGTTTGACTTTCCTTTTTGAAAATTCATCGCCATCACTTCCTGTGACTTCTGATAAAGATACTTTCGCAAAGCGCCTTCTTATGCAGGCGGCGTTCGTAATCGGTGCCAAGAACCCGCACATGGACAAAGAATCGGCTGATGGTTATATGGTGATTACTCACGACATGAAGATGTTCCTGGATCCTTTGCAGGATGCAACGATACGATCGTTGAAATACCGCCTCAATGATCCGTTAATTAAAAATATTGTTATTGAAGCGGCTAACCGGGGAGCCCGCTATGCTACGACCGACTTGACAAAAGAGAATGTCAATAAGAGCATTTTAAACCGTGTGAAGGCCTTAATCAGCGGAGGAGAAAAAGTTAAGACAAGCATTGATCAACAGGAGGGGAAATTTGCTTCCTTCGATAAAAGCTTAGACGCAAAAATTAGCATTGCGGCTCATAAGTATTCTACGAATTTGAATTTATAACTATGAAAGATTTCAGCTCAACAATCATCCAGTGGCCGGAGGATGCCCTCCAGGTTTACGTGGGTTTCCGGATACTCAGCAAATACCGTGACGAGCTATCGCTTAATCTCGATGGTTTTTGCAAATATCTTGGCCTTACGGCTGGCAAGTTTGAAAATGCAAATGCGCTGCAGGAGCATCTGCTTGCTTTATTGTTTGAGGTCAATCTTCCAGTAAAAGTTCAAATGACAAATGATGGTGAGCAGTTCGAGTATGCTCTTATGAAATTTATGGAGGTGAAAGATTTCTTAGTGGCAAACCAGGGATTCAAATCGACTGTGTTTTACCCGGCTCACTTTCCAACTTCTGAATCTTGCGCGCAGCTCGTGGAGGAGGAGTATGTGAAGAATTTCAAGAAATAGGATTTGCTTCAAGCAACCAACCTAAACCACTATGAGACATATCCAGGAATACTACTCTCCTACCGGAACCGGTAAAAGCCATTATTTCATTCCATTCCAGATGTTTATTAATTCCTTAATGGGATGTGATAACTTTTTAATTATTGGAATGAGTAAAGGAGTTGAGAAGCGTTACAAGGAAATTTGCCGTAAGCAGCTAGGTCTTTTCAGATACCTGTTTAAGAAAAACAGGAAACACAAAATAAAATTTCTGGATATCACTCAATTTGTCGTAGAGCGTAACCATGAAACTCTTGTACAACAAATCGTTGATTTCTTAGCTACTTCAACTTTCACAACAAATGTTGTTATTGATGAAATTGACTTCCTCACAAGAGACAATGATGATGTTTTAAATCACTTGAAATATCATTTCAAATGTAAGGTCCTTACCATGGTCGGCCAGGTGAATGACAATGAATTCAGAAAGTTGAATTTTATATCACACGCCTCTAACTGATCACCTTCCAATAAATATTCTCATAGGTTTTTAGATTGATCGTGGTTGGGTAAGTGGCTCTTATTTTAGATGCCAAACACCTATCTATGGTAATAAATCCCTTCTATGAAAACTCTTGTACGTATCCTCTGCCAGTATTTCGAGAATTACAGTACAAGTGGGGATGGCCAACCCTATTGGAAACCGAAAGGTGGTGTAGAATTCACGCTGCGGGCTGATTCTGATATCTTTACTTATGACGAAGATTTCGCAATAAGAGCGATCAAGTCTCTCCTGGAAACAAAGTCAAACCCTAAAGCCAGGTACGAGTATTTTTCACACGAGTTAGTATTTCATGAACCAATTGAACTAAACGCTGATGAGTTCATGAGTTCGTATTCGAAAATATCATCTGAAAAACCGCGACACAGTCTTCAGCCTTAGTATTTGTTTTTATAATTCCTTTAAACACTAACACCAATGGAGGATAAAATGAAAATCGCAAACGGTTATGCTGATTCTCTCACGATGAATAATTATGTAACCAAGGATAAGAGTCCATATCCAAAATCTAAAAAAGATGACGAGACTTATGGCTCATATCGAGTGCGCGTTAATGAGGCAGTAACAAATAACAAGTTTGATCTTGGACGTCTTAGTTATTCGGATTACACTGACTACTGCCGTGGCCACTATGCTCCTGATGCAACCGAATACTTCGATGGTATTGACGGTGATACAAATTCCTCCTCTTCTGAGGATGACTTTTAGCGTGACTTAATATTAGGGTTGGGAGTTGAAGTCACTACCTCAAACATTGATTCAACTTCTCATTTGTAACATATGTTCAACTAAACAAAATATTCATGAATGAAACCACAAAAGAGAAAGTAAAGGCATTACAGGCTGCTGTGGAGAAGATCGAAAAGACCTTCGGAAAGGGCACTGTAATGAAACTTAACGACGAAGCAGTGTCTCGGGATATTACAGCGATATCCACCGGCTCACTTGGCCTTGACCTGGCCATCGGGATCGGAGGAGTTCCCCGCGGGAGAGTTGTAGAGATCTACGGTCCTGAATCGTCAGGTAAAACAACACTGACGCTGCATTGCATCGCGGAAGCTCAACGCAATGGCGGTATTGCGGCCTTCATCGACGCAGAGCATGCCTTTGACAAAACGTATGCAGAAAGCCTTGGTATCGACACTGAAAACCTGCTCATCTCACAACCCGATAATGGTGAACAAGCCCTTGAGATTGCAGACCACCTGATCCGATCCGGAGCCATTGATATCATCGTCATCGATTCAGTCGCCGCTCTGGTACCCAAGAGTGAACTTGAAGGTGAGATGGGTGAAAGTAAGATGGGACTTCATGCGCGGTTGATGTCACAGGCCCTTAGAAAACTGACTTCATCAATTGCCAGGACTGACACTTGCTGTATTTTTATTAACCAGCTCCGCGAAAAGATCGGTGTCATGTTCGGTAATCCGGAAACCACCACCGGTGGGAATGCTCTTAAGTTTTATGCATCAGTACGTTTGGATATCCGACGGATCCAGCAGATCAAAGACGGAGAGGAAGTTATAGGTAACAGGACTAAAGTGAAAGTTGTGAAGAACAAAGTCTCCCCTCCTTTTAAGGTTGTTGAATTCGATATCATTTACGGGAAGGGAATATCTCGCATTGGTGAAGTCCTTGATATGGCCGTTGAAGCCGAGATCATTAATAAATCCGGTTCATGGTTTTCCTACAACGGGAATAAACTTGGCCAAGGTAGAGACACTGTGAAATCATTCCTTGAGTCGAACCCTGAAATCCTTCAGGAGATCAGCGATAAAATTAAGGATAGCGTTCAAAAAGGATCTGTTC
>DASYTA010000095.1:0-4680 GCA_036002745.1 Cyclobacteriaceae bacterium
ATTCATTATTCGGATGAAGTACCCAAAATGAATTATTCAGACTTCATCAGCGAAAAACTGGACTACGATTATACTTATCTATCCAATTTGTTTTCGGAAATAAAAGGGATCACGATCCAACAATTTATTATTATCAATAAAATTGAAAGAGCGAAGGAGTTGCTTTTGTACGATGAACTTAATCTGACAGAAATCTCCTACAAATTAAATTATAGTAGCGTAGCTCATTTATCGAATCAATTTAAAAAAGTCACGGGGCTATCACCTACTCATTTCAAACTACTAAAAGACAAAAGGCGAATCCCGCTTGAGGAAATCGGAAATTCAAAACAAGAGAACATTATCCTATCAGAAAATGGCAAAAAGTGAAAAACCAGATATAACTGTTACGAATAAAAAAGTTGTTGCTCGCGACAAGGAAAATGAAAAACGAGCTGCAAATTTTATTGTCACCAACAAAGAGCTTATTTTTCAAAATGCAGAAAAAGAAAAAAGAGCAGCTGAATTAGTCATTGCCAACACAGAGCTTGTCTTTCAAAATGATCAAAAGGAAAAACGTGCGGCCGAGCTGGTATTAGCCAATATCGAACTTGCTTTTCAAAACGCAGAAAAAGAAAAACGAGCCGCTGAGCTACTTGTAGCCAACACTGAACTCGTCTATCAAAATGAGGAAAAAGAGAAGCGAGCTGCTGAGCTTGCATTGGCCAACATCGAACTTGCCTTCCAAAATAACGAAAAAGAAAAGAGGGCCGCTGAACTACTCGTAGCCAACACCGAGCTCATGTATCAAAGAGACGAAAAAGAGAAACGAGCCGCTGAACTGATTGTGGCCAATACGGAACTAATGTTTCAAAATGATCAAAAGGAAAAACGCGCGGCCGAACTAGTTGTTGCCAACATTGAGCTTGCATTTCAAAATAATGAAAAAGAAAAAAGAGCGGCTGAACTCATTCTTGCACACAAAGAGCTTGCCTTTCAACATGATCAAAAAGAAAAGCATGCCGCTGAATTAATCATCGCCAACTACGCACGCAGCCTGATTGAAGCCAGTCGCGATCCTATGTTTACCATTAGCCCTGAAGGAAAAATCACTGATGTAAATAATGCTTCGGTTAGAATCACAGGGTCAACCAGGGAGAAATTAATCGGCACCGACTTCTTTGGCTATTTCACCGAACCTGAGAAAGCGCGAATGGGTTACCAGGAAATATATAGAAAGGGTTTTGTCGTCGACTATCAACTTACTATTAAGGATCATAAATTAACTGATGTTTTGTTTAATGGTTCCATCTACAAAGACGAAGAGGGAAATGTGCAGGGAGTGGTAGTGGTAGCTAGAGATTTTACAGACCAAAAGAGAAACGAAACAGAATTGAAAGAAGCAAAAGTGTCTGCTGAATTAGCCACAGAGGTTGCCGAAGGCGCCAAAGCCAAAGCAGAAGATGCGGTAAAAGCCAAGCAACAGTTTCTATCAAACATGAGCCATGAGATCCGCACGCCCATGAATGCGATTATCGGATTTACCAAAGTGATTCTGAAAACCGATTTGTCTGCAAAACAAAGAGAATATTTAACAGCCATCAAAATGAGCGGTGATGCCTTGATTGTGCTTATCAATGATATTCTTGATTTGGCAAAAGTAGATGCTGGAAAAATGACCTTTGAACAAACGCCTTTTAAAATGGCATTGTCAATCTCTGCGATGCTGCATTTGTTTGAGCCTAAAATTCAGGAAAAGAATTTACAACTCGTTAAAGAATACGATGATCGAATCCCGGAAGTGGTGATGGGAGATCCTGTGCGCTTGCACCAAATTATATTAAATCTGGTGAGCAATGCAGTTAAGTTTACATCGAAAGGAAAGATTACCGTAGGTGTTCGGTTAATTAGTGAAGACGAGGAGAAAGCAACTATTGAATTTGCAGTGAGTGACACAGGCATCGGCATCAAGCAAGAAAACATCACTAAGATTTTTGAATCCTTCCGTCAGGCGTCCAGCGGCACATCACGATTATATGGCGGCACTGGTCTAGGGTTGGCCATTGTAAAACAATTGGTGGAACCTCAGGGTGGAAGCATTAACGTAGTAAGCAAAGTGGGTGAGGGTTCTACCTTCAGCTTCATTCTGGATTTTAGGAAAACCAATGCAAACCCAGAGATAATTGAGGAGATGTTGGAGTTGAATCCGGAAATTAAAAACATAAAAGTATTAGTCGTGGAAGATATGGCACTCAATCAGCTGTTGATGAAAACATTGTTGGATGATTTCGGATTTGAACGCGACATAGCCGGGAATGGAAAAGTGGCAATCGAAAAATTGCAAAATAAATTATACGATGTTGTTCTGATGGACTTGCAAATGCCTGAAATGAATGGCTTTGAAGCAACAGAATATATTCGCAACGTGATGAAATCCAAGATTCCGATTATTGCTTTAACGGCCGATGTCACCACCGTGGACTTGGCCAAGTGCAAGGCAGTGGGCATGAACGATTACATCGCCAAGCCCGTAGATGAACGATTGCTATACAGTAAAATTGTTGGGTTAGTGAAGAAGCCAATAAAACAACCTGAGGAAATTAGAGATGATGAAAGTGAAAAGAAAAATGAAAGATGCGTTGATCTGGATTATTTGATGCACCGGACAAAATCAGACCCAGCGTTGATGACGGAAATGATTTCTCTTTATTTAGAACAAACTCCACCGTTAGTCCACACGATGAAACAAAGCTTCCGTGATAAAGATTGGAGTTTATTACATGCCGCAGTTCATAAGATGATCCCTTCTTTTTCGATTATGGGTATTAGTCCAAGTTTTGAAAACATGGCCAAGCGGATAAAAGATTACGCAACAACACAACAGCAATCAGATCAAATTCAAGATCTGGTCTTACAAATTGAAAATGTTTGTAATCAGGCTTGCAAAGAATTGGAAGAAGAACTTCACTTGATTAAAAATACGAAAAATGAAAATTGAAAAAATAAAACTTTTCCTGGTAGATGATGACGTCGTTTTTTTAAAATCACTGGAAATCGAATTTATTCAAAATGCCGATTTCACAATTGAAACTTATTCAACCGGTGAGTCTTGTATTATAAATTTAAACCATAATCCGGATGTAATCATTCTGGATTATCATCTTGACGGAATTGATAAATCGGCCATGAATGGATTGGAAACATTAGATAAAATAAAAGTCATCAACCCTGATATTCCCGTCATCATGCTCTCTTCACAAGATAAAATCGATGTCGCCATTAACTGCATGCATCATCGGGCCACCGATTATGTAGTGAAAAGCGAAACAGCTTTTGTTCGCTTACAAAAAATCATCACTTCCATTTTTAGTTACAAAAAAATGGAAAAGGAACTAAATTGGTATATGGACAGAGCATAAATGCCATTCACGTTTCGGGTTAGCTCAAATCCCAAAGTATGTGAAACATATAACGCTTTCTCAGCATTTAGTAATACCATTCCCTTCAGCGCACAGTAATTTGCGTTACTAAAGGGTAACAAATGAAAACAGGAATTAAAAAAGCCACGGAAGTCCTTAATGGTCTTTTGCTGATTAATAACGACCGTTTTGAATACTACCGAAGAGCTTCTGAAAGAACACGCGAGTTAGTTCTGAAAACTATTTTTAGCAACGTGGCTGTAGAAAGTAAGAAAAATGCATCAGCATTAATCCGCGAAATAACTAATTCTGGTAATAACTCAGTGGGGAGCAGGGTAACTTTGAGGAGTTGGTTTTACCGTTTCCGGATGAAAGTAAAAACATTACTTACCGGTAAAGACCCAAAGTCAATTCTTGACTCTTGTGTCTCCGGGGAGGATGCAGCTCAAATCGCTTATCAAGATGCTATTTCATCCAATGAATTGACCATGCAAGCCCGACAACTGTTACGAAATCAGCAACTCGCGTTGAAATCTTTTTATGATATGATCATGGCTTTTAGGAATAGTAATCCGATACTGAATCCTTGACTTAAATACTAAACGCCAAGTCTTTAATTTAGAGCTGATACTGAATTCGAAAATTCAAAGTCGCAATAATCTTTATAATAAATGCAATCATATAGTAATTCTTTGTCGCGAAGGATCATGATAACTTTTTTCGATATCGGTGACTGCCAGAATTTTCTTTTTTGATTTTCTGAAAGTGAACAAATCCGAACGAATTCGATTCCACCAAATACTTCCGGGGTTAATGTCTCCATTATTCAAAGCTCACTTCTTGGCTCATGAGAGAGTTACATAATTCTGAGATTATGTTACAGATTTCACACATTACTAAATAGCTGCCTCAAATTAGCGATCATATTTAACGATCGAATTCACTTTTCAATGATATTAGAATCATATTTGCTCCAAATTAATACTATCCTAATCATTGAAGGCTTCAACTGGTTTATCTCTAAAAATCAAAAAGTCTCTACGCGTGTTTGGCCCGGGGCTTATTACCGGGGCTAGCGACGATGATCCTTCTGGAATAGCAACTTATTCGCAGGCAGGCGCACGGTTTGGTTACTCTACTTTGTGGACTGCCATTTTAACGTTTCCACTGATGGCCGCTATTCAAGGAATGTGTGGGAGGATCGGGGCTCGTAACCCAACAAGGTCTTGCCGGAACTTTGAAACGCTATTATCCAAAATGGTTTTTGTATGTCATTCTAATA
>DASYTA010000096.1:0-2204 GCA_036002745.1 Cyclobacteriaceae bacterium
ACTCTGATTTTGCTGTTTCATTTTGATTTTTTAATGCAGGTTCTATTTTTTCTGTCTGAATAACACTGCCATCGGATTCATTTATTTGAGTAATTATTTCTTTCTCTTGTTTGCAAACCATGACAGTACGTGTTCCAAGAGTAAGAAAGTCTGAAACTTGTTCTTTTGTTGCTCGCTTTATTTCAGGAAATTTTAAAGAGAGATCAGACACTAGTTTTCCGTGATCATCAAAGAAAATAAGAGAGGAATGAAGCATCCGAGTATCATTAGCGGTTGAGCTGGAGTTATAAGGGTAACTGTAACTATAAGGAGAATTATACCGATATGGTGTAAATCCGTAAGGCGAATACATATATGGATTGTAGTTGTTGTAGTTATAGGGATAGTAACCGTACTGCGAAGACCTAAAACTACTATTGGTTGGCGGATCATAGACTTCTCCGAGTAAGGTAAAGCCTTCTTTGCCCTCTTCAATTTTAATAGGGTATAGGTGCGCCCTGAATTCTGGTTGCTTGCCAACACTTTTTCGCCAGTCCGCTTTTGCTTTTACTTTAGCTGCTTTTTTTGGTTTGAGGTAATCCAGGAAATGATTGAACTCAGCGAAATCATAATAATTCACTTTTTGTTCATTGAATGGATCGACCATGACAGAAAAAATACCAGCTGCTTGTTTAGATCCACCATAGGTCCATGTACCCATTACAACCAACTCATCACGCACGAGGGCGCTTGAGATCGCTTCAATTATTGTCTTATCTTCATCGATCGCAATTACGTCATCGACCAGTAGCACTCCGTTAGAATCATAGGTACGAACAATAAGCTTCTTTATTGATTTTGAATCTCGCTCAATTAATAATGCATTGAATGTATCATTGCTGTTGTTACGCACGTCCATCAATTCTTCTTTCATGAGAAAAGTGCCTGGTATTACCTTGGTGCTTTCATTTGTAAGATCATACATTAGCAAAGTGGGTTCTTTCATCATGTATCCACCGAAAACAGCTTTATTCTTTAAAATGGAAAAATGGGTGTACTGTATGTTTACATCTGGCTTGAACTTATGCTGCTTTACTATTCTTTCTGAAAGAATTAATTCAGTCAAGTTAATTTGTCGCGCAATATTTTCAGGTTCTTCGAAGATCAAATAAACATTTCCATCGCGGTAATCATGGCCAAGAATATTCATTCGCTGATCAATTTCAAATTTCGTGCTCCACGATTCATTTAATGTACTGTCTAAAAGAATAGCTTCCCAAATTTTTTTATTCCCTTCAAACTTTTCAGAGTCTCTGATTAAGGCAAGACCTTTGTCGCCCATAGATATAACAAGGAATGAATGGTCGCTGTCCTTGTGACTGCGTTCGTATACTATGGGCTGAGTAATTTGTGCCGCTAGATTAAACGAAGTTAAGGTGACAACAACCAAAACAATTCCCGAAAAAAATCTGACAATGATGTTTTTAAATTTCATAGTAGAACAGACCTTTGCTAGTGAACCGTTTCGTTAACGATTATGCCTCACTCAATTGCAATACATAATCATACTCTTCTTTTTTCACGGCCTGAACAGAGAGACGCGCTGCCCGTACCAGATACATATTAGATAAGCGTTTGTCAGATTTGATGGTGGATAGTGTTACCGGATGTTTCAATTTTTTCTTGGGACTAATTTCAACTGCGGCCCATTCTTTGTCTTTAGGATCAGGGAAAAACTCTTTACTAATTTCGGCTATTCCGATAATCGATTTTTCTTCGCCCGTATGATAAACAAACACAATGTCTCCCTTTTTCATCGCCTTCAGATTACTGCGAGCCTGAAAATTGCGTACCCCATCCCACGTGGTTTTTTTGTCGCGGACTAAGTCATCCCAGGAGTACGTTCCAGGTTCAGTTTTCACCAGCCAGTAGTTCATATTATTTCAATTTTGATCGTTAAAAGAAACTTTCTAAAAGGTAATACAAAAAAGTAAATTGTATTTTTGAATCCTTAAGAATTAATGAAAATACTTGTTGTTCGGTTTTCATCCATCGGTGATATTGTGTTAACCACACCTGTGGTGCGATGTCTTAAAACACAGATTGACGATGCCGAAGTTCATTATGTGACCAAAGTTCAATATCAATCGATTCTTCAAGATAATCCTTACATCGATAAGCTATTCTTTTTAAAGGAAAGTCTTACTGATCTGGTTCAAGATCTA
>DASYTA010000097.1:0-3114 GCA_036002745.1 Cyclobacteriaceae bacterium
CTTGGGGTTTAATTCCTTATTGGGCTAAACCTCAAGACGCTGCAATAATCAGAGTTAAAACTCTTAACTGTATCAGTGAGGAAATGTACGATAAACCTTCGTTTCGTGATTCCATCAATGAAGGTAAGCGTTGCTTAATTCCAATGAGCGCATTTTATGAATGGAAATGGCTGGACGCAAAAGGCAAAGAAAAAATTCCTCATTTCATTCACGTCAAAGGACAAAAAATATTTTCCGTTGCAGGTATATACTCAAGCTGGAAAGACCCTTCAACTGACAATTATCTCTTTACATATTCAGTGCTAACAACAAAGGCAAACAAGTTGATGACCGAGATTCACAATTCAAAAAAACGAATGCCTGTAGTTATTCCAAGAGAATATGAAAATGACTGGTTAAACCCAAACCTTACTAAAGACGATGTACTAGCCCTCTGCCAGCCTCTTGACGATAATAAGCTGGATGCTTACACCATAAGCAAAAGGATTACGTCAAAGAAAGAAGATACCAACGTTCCAGAAGTGATGGAGAAATTTGAATATCAAAAAACGACCCTATTTTAATAAGTTTTGCAAGCTTAGAAATGATAATGCCTAATCTTTAATTACGCAGAACAAAATCGCCTCTGTTGATTTACCCGAATTGACATTTGAATTGTAAACGAGTGAGTGAGTATAAGCAAAGCCCTTTATTTTGCCTACCTGAGGTGCATAGGCAATTGATTGAGTAATCACTCCGTCTGTAAAGTAAATTGTGCTTGTAGAGGGAATACGTTTGAAAGTTGTCTGTTTTCCATTGGCAATAAATTTGACTAAACTATCAGAAGCGACAATCTGAGTCTGAACTTTACCCGTAAAGCCAAGGGCGGAAGTTACTCCACAATTAAAGGTCTGGGCATTAGTCCTAAATCCTATCAAGAGGAATGTCGCCAAAAAAAACCATCTGCTCACGATGTTAATTTAACAGAAAATCCTACGCTAAAAAAATTGACGGCCACCATAATATCAATCAGAGTGTTTGAATTTAATAACTACCTCACCTTTCTCATTCAATACCTCAACCTGATAAGTCCTGTTCCTGTTAATCTTTAGTGACTGAATGACTGTTTTCTTCAAGTCAGTTTTCTTTATTGATTCTGTAACGCTCAAGGTTGGGCTTTCGTGGGTTAGTCGAATCTTGAATGTTTCTTTCATTGTAATTTTTCTAATTCTATCCTACTCAAATACTTTTTAAGATCGTCCTCAGTTGCCAGATTGATTTTCTCAATTTCATTGTCAACGTTATTATAATGAATTTCATAAAATTCTGCATCAACAGTATATAGATTTACTTTGTGTGCATAGTATTCAATGGTGACCAAGTAAGTGCCGTATTTCCAAATACGTTCCGCCAGTTCATTCATTTTAGTTCGATGATTGATCAACATCTTGATTAGATAAAATCGAACCGATCAGTCGTGTGAACAAAAATGCTTGCGTTAGAAGTGCGTTAAACATTACAAAGTAAAAAACAAAGATTACTTTATCCTCTCCGAATAACCCAAGACCATTTAACCCCACCACAATTGAATTCACAAATCCAAAAGAAGACAGAATTTTTGATATATAGGGGACTGGAAAACTTGTTCCTATAAGTTTCTGAAGTCTTTTCAAACTAAGAATGCAGTAGGCAAACATAAAAAGAGACATTAGAATTGAAATGATTTTAATTGCCTCTTGTTCTGAAATTCCTAATGAAAATGGAATGTGAGGAGCAATGCAACCAAGCATTGTGACTAAACCCATTTCCGTTGATAAAAGGATTCGTACTTTATTTACGTGAAAATCTTTCTTATGAACATTGGGTTTGGAGATAGCGTTTGCCAAGTTTGCAAAACCAACCATCACCCCTGCTAATTGTGCCATTGTGTCGAGGTAATTATCCATATTGGGAGTTAATATACTAAAGATGAATATTAAGCCAAATGCAGACTATACTGTAGCCATAAAATTCATTCATAATCCAAAATTCAAAGCAGCAAACACTACAAGGAAGATCACCATCATCAAAATGAATATTACTATTCCGACAGTTGGGATTTCTGTTTTCGGTGGCAGACCGAAGACCATTCTTATAAAATCCGTCAGAGCTTGTTTCATTACTTCAACAATTTGAACTGGCTGAAAAACTTGTCTGCCTTTCTATGTTGTATTTTCAGGTAATTATCAGATAAACTAACGTATTTTTTAAACGTTTCAAATTTGCTGTGACCGCTCCAACTCATAACCGTTGTAATGTCAATTCCAGCAATCAGGCAATTCGTGATAAATGTGTCACGTCCAGAGTGAAACGAAACTAAATCATATTTAGGCTTATTTTCTTCCGTTCTTTCAGCATTGAGTGAATAGCTGTATTCGATCATCATCGTGTCAATACCAATTTGCTTAAGTATCTGCTTCAAATATTTGTTAGTGATCTGATTGGTCAAAGTGATGCTTCGAATATTGTGGTCGATTTCTTCAAGTATATCTTTCGCATATTTAAACAATGGAATGTTAAGGTTCTTTGCACTTTCGTTTCGATCTGTTTTTCGTGCTCTAATTACTATAGTGTTACCTTGAATATTTCCTTTTTTCAGTTTTGTAATATCGCTGAAACGTAGACCTGTGAAACAGGATAACAAAAACAGTCGCTTTACTTTGTATTGAGCCTCGACTGTAATAGTCTCTTTAACTTTCTCACCTTTTACAATAATTTCAAATTCAATTGGCTTTGAAGGTTTGAACTTCATCACCGCCTCAATTTCATCTTGATATAAAGGTGTAGGATCGCTGCTATGAGTACCAGCAACTTTTCTAAATTTATTTACATCTCGAAAATCGTCAGTAAGTGTAAACCCTAACTTCTCCTGATCTGAGTAGTAATAATTCAAAAACGTTCCCAAGTCCTCGAAGGTCTTTTTAAGCGTGTTTGGATCAAGGTCAATCTTTTTAGCAAACTCCTTGAATTTCTCCGCCCACTCAAACGTAATTGATTCAAAATACAACGCTTCATTGGTATGCTGTTCATAACGCTCCAAACGGCCTCTAACAGTTCTAAAACCTTTCCACGTCCCACGAACAGAATTCTTTTGTC
>DASYTA010000098.1:0-3708 GCA_036002745.1 Cyclobacteriaceae bacterium
TGCTCCAAAATTTTATGACCAGAGGTTTTGAAAGTTCGATAGAACCGCAACTTTTATTTGGCCTTGAAAAAAAGAAGATTGTCGATTCCCTTATTGTGGTATGGCCTGATAGAAAGAAACAAGTGATCAAAAATGTAAGTGTCAACAGGACTTTAGTTTTAGAAAACAAATCGGCAAACCTTCAATTCAATTTTAAGCAAAAGCGAGTTGAGCCTTTATTTAAAGATGTGACATCAACAACGTTAAAAGGAAATTACAATCACAAGGAAAATGTATTCAATGATTTCGATCAGGAGAGACTCTTGCCTCGAAAAATTTCAACCGAAGGACCAAAAATATTGAGTGGCGACCTGAATGGCGATAAGCTGGAAGATTTTATGTTGTTAGGTGCTGCCGGTGATCCTGATAAATTATTTTTTCAAACAAAAAGCGGACAATTCGAGGCGCGATTGCAGGCCCCATTTATTATCGATTCACTTTTTGAAAGTACCTGCGGAGTTTTTTTTGATGCAGACAATGATCATGACCTTGATATTCTTATTGGTTCAGGTGGAAATCAAATCGAGAATAGTTCGAAGAATGCCTTGCGCTATTATCAGAACGACGGCCATGGCAAATTCTTAAAAGTTGACATGGGTCTTTCTAAAATCATTGGAGAGTTCTCGTGTATTCTTGCGGAGGACTTTGATAAGGATGGAGATGTTGACCTGTTTATAGGTGGACGTATTGTTGCGGGAAGTTACGGTCTTATACCAAAAAGTTATTTATTACAGAATGATAAGGGTAATTGGATAGATATAACTACAGAATCATTACGCGATGCAGGGATGGTAACTGGAGCTGTATGGGCTGATGTTGACAAAGACTCAAGAAATGATCTGGTGATAGTGGGTGAGTGGATGCCTGTAAAAATATTTTCTAATACCGGAAAAGGTCTTGGCCCTGCAAAAATATTGGATGGTACAGAAGGTTGGTGGACTTCAATTCAAAAGGCAGATCTGAATCAGGATGGAGTTGATGATTTTGTGTTGGGGAATTGGGGAGTGAACTCAAAATTCCAAGCCGCGAAAGAAAGACCATTGAAAATGTACGTAAAGGACTTTGACCGTAATGGAAAAAGCGAGTTTGTTATCACGTGGTATCCGCCAACAGAGAACAAAGACTTTCCGTTTGCGGCTAAAAGCGACATGACCTCTCAGCTTCCTCAATTAAAGAAGAGCGTGCTTCATTATGGGGATTATGCCAATAAATCATACGAAGATCTTTTGTCGACTGAACTGAGGAAGGATGCGGTTGAATATATCACCACAACTTTGCAGAGCAGCATTTTATGGAATAAAGGAAACAATAATTATCGATTGGATGCGCTGCCAATTCAGGCGCAGGTTTCTCCTGTGTTTTCAATTGTTGCTGAAGACCTCGACAACGACAAAATTATTGATTTGTTTTTAGGTGGAAATTTTTATGGCCTGAAACCGGAGGTTGGCAGACAAAACTCTAGTCAGGGTATTTTCTTAAAGGGAAATGGAAAAGATAAGTTTGAATTTTCACCATCTTCGAAGATCGGATTAAATATCAAAGGAGAAGTGAGGGATATGAAAGTATTGGAAATTCCTGGTAAAGGAAAAACAATACTGGTGGGTAGAAATAATATGCCTGCTATGATTTTTCAAAAAAAGTAAATTGCATTTTATTATTTGAATAGATTAAAATCGTGAATCGAATGAAACGTAAAATCCATCTCAATATATTCAACGCTGTTTTTCTGTTAGGTTTTATAGGGCTTACGTTAGCAAGTTGCAGTCGATCACCCAAAACTCTTTTTGAGCTGCTTCCTTCCGGTAAAACCGGAATAGAATTTTCAAATACAATTCTAGAGTCAGACTCATTTAATATTTTCGATTACGATTACATCTATAACGGTGGGGGAGTGGCCGTGGCTGATTTTAATAATGACGGCTTGCAGGATGTTTTTTTTACAGGCAATATGGTGCCTAACAAATTGTATTTGAATAAAGGACAAATGGAGTTTGATGATGTGTCTGATGAAGCACATGTGAATGTAAAAGGTCGATGGAATACAGGAGTAGTTGTGGTGGATATAAACAATGATGGATGGCAGGACATTTATGTTTGTGCTACCAAAAATGAGGATTCGGTGAGTCGCGCAAATATGTTATTTCTTAATAAAGGAACAGGTAATGGTAAGGTTCCGGTATTTGAAGAAGTTGCTGAACAATACGGCATAGCTGATAAGGGTCATAGTCTAATGGCGGCTTTCTTTGATTATGATCGTGATGGCGATCTTGATTTATATGTGCTCACCAATATGCATTCAGTGACAGTATCATCCAATTACCGACCTAAAATTAATGA
The DNA here is from genome assembly GCA_036002745.1 of Cyclobacteriaceae bacterium. Taxonomy (GTDB): domain Bacteria; phylum Bacteroidota; class Bacteroidia; order Cytophagales; family Cyclobacteriaceae; genus ELB16-189. Next base: position 2,377 of record DASYTA010000098.1, read on the forward strand.
TGGATCTGCTGTTACTAATGACAGACTTTATCGAAACAATGGGAACGGAACTTTTACCAATGTAACTAAGGCGGCAGGAATTGTATATGAAGGATTCGGTTTGGGATTGGCAGTAGCTGACCTCAACCTCGATGGCTGGCCTGATATTTATGTCTCCAATGACTTTATAACTAACGATCTGCTATACATAAATAATAAAAATGGAACCTTCAGCAATGTCATCGCGCAGAAGGTAGGACACCAAAGCCAATCATCGATGGGTAATGATGTTGCAGATTATAACAATGATGGCCTTCCGGATATTGTCACTATGGATATGCTTCCGGAAACAAATGAAAGAAAGAAGACTTCCATTAATAACAAGAGTTATTTAACGTACATCAATAACGAAACATTTCACTATGAGCCGCAGTACATGCGCAACATGCTTCAGTTGAATAATGGTCTTAATGATAACGTGGGGTTTAGCGAGGTTGGTGAGCTTGCTGGAGTTTTTCAAACCGAGTGGAGTTGGTCGCCTTTATTTGCCGACTTTGATAATGATGGATTAAAAGATTTACTTATCACCAACGGGTTTCCAAAAGATATTACTGACAAAGATTTTGTTGCGTACCGTGAGGATGTGGGAAGTTATATTTCAAATTCAAAACTTTTGGATTCAGTTCCGGTAGTAAAAATTCCAAACTACGCTTATAAGAATAACGGTGACCTTACTTTTAAAGACGTCTCAAAAGAATGGGGAATTGTGCAACCTTCATTTTCAAATGGAGCTGCCTTTGCCGACTTCGATAATGATGGTGATTTAGATTACGTTGTAAACAATATCAATGATAAGGCATTTCTTTATGAGAACACTTTGTACTCGAAGGATAACAAACCTGAAAACAATTTTATTAGAATTAAGTTAGTTGGTCCGCCCCTTAACAAAGGAGCTATCGGTGCTTCAATTACTCTTTATCATAACAATGGAAAGAAACAATATTTCGAAGAAGAAGTAGCGCGTGGATTTCTTTCGTCAGTAGAGAAAACCATTCACGTTGGGATGGGCAAAAGCCCGCAGGCTGATTCAATAGTGATACGATGGCCAGACGGAAAAGAACAGAAACTTGAAAATGTAAAAGTTAATCAAGTATTGTCTATTGAATATGATCGCTCAATTGTGAAACAACCTAAGAAAGAAGGATTCAAAAAATCATTAATGTTTCAGGAAGCTGTGAATAAAACTAAACTTTTTTTTAAGCACCCGGAAGAAGATAAAATCGATTTTAATATTCAGCGTACATTACCTCATAAGTTTTCGCAATCAGGCCCTGGCATTTGTGTTGGAGACAT
>DASYTA010000099.1:0-1955 GCA_036002745.1 Cyclobacteriaceae bacterium
GAGACTGCACAACTACGATGGAGTCTTTCTCTTCCGCATTCTGAGCGTAGATTGAAAACGTTAGCAAGGAAAAAATTATAGTTGCGAACTTCTTCATCTCAATTCATTTCTAACATCATTTTAGAAAAACTAAGCAAATTACGTTCCTGAAAATCATTAGCCATTAGTTGCAACCCAATGGGCAAGCCTTGATTGTCCGCTCCACAAGGGATTGAGATAGCTGGTATGCCTGCCACATTAGCTTGAACGGAAAATAAATCCGCCAAGTACATTTCCACAGGATTATCTGAATGCTCACCCAACTTAAAAGCCGTAGAAGGCGTGGTCGGCATTAAGATAAAATCATATTTCTTGAAAACCTCTTTTATATTATCTCGAATAAGTCTACGAACTTTCTGGGCTTTCGAGTAATACGCATCATAGTAATTAGAGCTAAGTACGAAAGTGCCAAGTAGAATTCTTCGCTGCACTTCTTTCCCAAAGCCTTCGCTTCGAGTTTTCTTGTATAACGAAGTAAGATCTTTTGTACTTTGGCTCCGATGTCCATATCGCACGCCATCGAAACGCGATAAGTTTGAGCTCGCTTCAGCTGTTGCTAAAATATAATAGGTTGGTAAAACATATTCGTTCAATGGAAAATCAATTGCCTCTACTGTATGGCCTTCCGCTTTGAGCTGATCAATTTTATTTGAAATTGCATTTTTAATTTCCAGCTGCAATACATTGTTTTCGATAGTGTCGCGAAAGTAAGCGATCTTGATTTTTTTGCTTTTGGGTTGATCTATTCCTTTCGAATAATTTTCAACTTCTTTGCTAGATACTGTACTGTCCTGCTCGTCAGCTCCAGCTATTACTTCAAGGACTAAAGCAATATCTTCTACATGCTTTGAAAAAATCCCGATGCAATCGAAAGACGATGCATAAGCTGCTAAACCAAAACGTGAGATGCGAGAGTAAGTGGGTTTCAACCCGACCAAACCGCAAAAAGCAGAAGGTTGGCGAACGGAGCCTCCGGTATCAGAGCCGAGCGAAATCTGGCACATCCCTGTTTGGACAGCAACGGCCGAACCGCCTGAAGATCCTCCTGGCACTCTACTATTGTCAAGATCATTTAACGTTGGACCAAACGCTGAATTTTCGTTTGATGAACCCATACCAAACTCATCACAATTCTGTCGGCCAATAATAATCGCATCTTCATCAAGCAATCGCTGAACTGCTGTGGCATTGTAAGGAGAAATGTAACCATCCAGAATTTTGCTTCCTCCCTGCAGTGGATGGTCTTTATAGCAAAGCAAATCTTTCAAGCCTACGACTAGGCCTGCAAGCTTTCCAGCTTTTCCGTCTTTGATTTTTTGATCAACTATTTTGGCTTGCTTCAATACATCTTCGGTGTACACACTTAAAAATGCATTTAAGTGCTTCTTCTTTTCGATGATAGCAAGATGACTTCGCGTCAACTCAACGCACGTGAGTTTACCTTGATCTAGTTGCTGACGGATTTCAGAATAGGTAATTGATTGCAACGATTTTATTTCTCGTCAATCTTAGGAACTTCCTTGCCGGCTTCGTCTACTTCTTTCTTCACGTCTTTTACGGCATCTTTAAATTCACGAATACCTTTACCAAGGCCTTTTGCAAATTCAGGTATTTTTTTCGCGCCAAAGAAAATAAGCACAAACAAGCCGATCACCACCCACTCGCCCATGCCGGGCATCCCGATCAAAAAAATTGCGTCCATAGCATTTCAGAATTAGGGTGTAAAATTAAGGAATAAATTGGTTAAATAATCAATCTTCTACCTCTACGATCATCTCAATCTCCACCGCAATGTTGGACGGCAGCATGTACATTCCAACGGCTGAGCGGGCGTGTTTTCCTTTCTCACCAAACAAGGCGACCATTAAATCCGAAAAGCCGTTGATCACTTTAGGTTGATCAGTAAATTCTTGCGT
>DASYTA010000100.1:0-6588 GCA_036002745.1 Cyclobacteriaceae bacterium
CCCGTGCCGTAAGCGCCATATAGGTGAGGGAAGGATTAACACAAGAGCTTGAAGTCATGAATGAGCCATCGGTGATAAAAACATTTTTTACTTCGTGCATTTGATTGAAGGCATTGAGCACGGAAGTCTTTGGGTCTTTGCCCATCCTTGCAGTGCCCATCTCGTGGTTGGCATTGCCAGGAAATGAAATCGTATTATTGACTTTAATGTTTTTAAATCCTGCCGCGTCCAACAATTCTCCCGCTACTTTACTGATGTCTTTGTTCATGGTACGCTCGTTCTCTTTGAATTCGCAATCAACAGCAATCGTCGGCCGGCCCCATTTATCTTTCTTGTCATGGTTTAATGTCACACGATTTTCTGAGTAAGGCAAGCACTCACCAAAAGCATATAAATTCATTTGCCAGCCTCCGGGCGTTGCCATCGCGAGTTTGAGTTCTTTGCCAATCAATGGGCTATCGTTTTGTTTAACACGATAAGCGCTTCCACCGAAATGATAGCCACGTAGAAATTCAGAGTCTTTCTTTTTTAAGTTGCTGAAGCGTGGAATGTAAATACTGACTGGTCTGCGACCATAATAATAAGAATCTTCAAAGCCGTCTACGCTCGCCGAAGCCGAAAGACCTTTGTGGTGATCCATCAAATTTCTTCCGACCTGATCGCTGCCGTTGCCAAGTCCATTAGGAAAGCGTGATGAAGTTGAGTTTAGCAAAATGAACGTAGTCGCAACTGTAGCTGCATTCAGAAAAATCAGGCGCGCATGAAATTCTATTGCTTCGTTTGTTTCAGTATCGATGATCTCGACTCCTGTCGCTTTTTGTTTTACTTCGTCGTACAACACTTTATTTACTAACGAATGTGGGCGCAGTGTAAGATTGCCAGTAGCAAACGCTGCCGGCATGGTGCTGGCGTTCGTGCTAAAGTACGCGCCATACGGGCAACCGCGATGACAAAGATCACGAGCCTGGCATTGGCCTCGCCCTTTCACAGGTTGTGTGAGGTTGGCCGTGCGCCCCATGATCACTTTTTTATCAGCAAAGCGACTCTCAATTTTTTCTTTGAAGACTTTTTCCACACAGTTCATTTCAAAAGGAGGAAGAAAATTTCCATCCGGTAGATGAGGGATGCCTTCGCGCGAACCACTCACACCGATAAACGACTCTACATAATCGTACCATGGTGCAATGTCTTTGTAACGGATGGGCCAATCGATACCATGACCATCTTTCAAGTTGGCTTCAAAGTCGAGGTCGCTCCAACGATAACATGCGCGTGACCACAACAGCGATCGACCACCGACAATGTCGCCACGAATCCAATCGAAGCGTTTTGTTTCATCGTAAGGATTGTCGAGGTCGTTGATGTAAAAATGTTTGTTGTCTTCGCGAAACGACCAGTGCCTGCTTTGTATGGGATGCGTCTCTTTGTCTTCGTTAGACAAACGAAGTTTATGTTTGAACTCCCACGGATCTTTTGTGGATGTAGGATAATTGGGATGCTCGACATTGTTGCCACGTTCGAGCATCAACACTTTCAATCCTTTTTCGCAAAGTTCTTTGGCGGCCCATCCACCACTTATGCCAGATCCTACAATAATGGCATCGTAAGTGTTTTGTTTTTTTGCTTTTGTGTTGAGGTTGAGTGAATCAAGCGGCATACTTTCTACTTACTACTTTCAACTTAGAATTTTTATCCTTGAAAATGTTTCCTCATCACATCAGCATAGTTGCCAATGGCCAAGTCGGATGCTTCAATCTCCGGATGCCAATGTTTCTCCCACTCAAAACTAAAATAGCCATCGTATCCTCCTTTAGCCAAAACATCGATGGCTTCGAAGATGGGAACTTCACCTTTACCTAAGAGAACGTAATTAATTTTATCACCTACCAGCTTTGCATCCTTGATGTGTGTGTGACGAATATACTTTTTCAGTTTTTCATACGCGAGGGTAGGAGACTCTTTTGTTTTGATCCACATGTTGGTAACATCCCACACCAAGCCGGCATGAGGGTGTGCCGCAGCACCCATCACTTTTTCAAGATCTTCAACTGAGAGCAGATCGCCATGCGATTCCACAAGTACACTCACGTTGGTTCCGTTTGCATAGCTGGCCAATTCGAGTAAACCTTTTATCATTAAGTCCATGGTTGCGTTTCTATCTTGCTCTTTTGGGAAAATATTAGGAAACACTCTGATGTATGGGCAATCGAATTCTTGTGCCAAATCAATGAAGGTCTTTGCTTCGTCCAAACTTTTCTTTCGGTCTTCCGGGTTGGCAAGGTGAAGAACCGACGAAGCTCCAAGGTTCACAAATTTTAACCCATTATCATTCATCATCTTCAGCGTAGTGGATTTATTCTCTTTGCTGAACTCTTTGCATTTTGTAAGATCGAGTTGCTTGAGAATGCCGCGCACTTCGATGCCTTGATAATGATGTTGTGCTCCGAAGTCAACAATTTGTTGGAATGTCCAATCAGGACAACCAAGGGTTGAGAACGATAGCTTTGGTGAATACTTCGAATCGAACGCCAAGCCGCTCCATGAAGCTGCCAATAACGCTGCAGAAGCTTTTACAAATTCTCTTCGGGTCTGATTCATCGCATTGGTGGTTTAATGATTTTAAATATAGCAATCTTTGAAGATTGAAAAATCTAAAATTGGATGATCGGAAGTTTGATTAATAAAGATTGCGGTCTGTGAGGACACAGACCGCGGCAGGAGTGACAGAATTTTGATTAGTCTACAATAAATAGTTTTACTCCATTTTTGCTATACGTACGGTGGCTATCGGCATTATCGCCCACCTGGTACGACATTCCCTTGTTCAACTCAATTTTTCGACCGTCTTTCAATTCGGTAATCATTGATCCCTCAACGCAAAAAATAATGTGACCTTTGTCGCACCAGTGGTCTGCCAAATAGTTTTCAGAATACTCCACCATGCGCACCCGGATATCGCCGAAATGCTGAACTTTCCAGACAGCGTGACCCGTTGTTCCTTCATGTCGTTCTTCAGCAATGTTACTCCAATCAGTGGTGGCAAACTTTACATCACTATCAATTTTCATAAACTACTTCTTCTTGCCGTGAACCATGCTTGAAATAATTCCTGGATATTTTCCAACTTCTTCCCAAACAACACCAAATAAATGAAGCAAGATGTATGTATAGACGGCATACTGAGAATACTCATGTATCTCTTTACTAAGGCGATGAATAGGATCTAGAAATTCAACATCTTCAAAGGCGAGGACCAAACCGGTAAGCACCATTACTAAGAAAACGAAATAGAATAGCAGGTATCCTCTTTTGGCCAGCAAGTATATTGTGCGATCTGTTTTTTCAGCATCGGTGTTTGCCTGGAAGGTTAATGCGTTTTTAATTTTTGTTTTAAATTTTTCTTCGCCAGGCTGAGTGGCTTCAAGAATTATACGGCATAACAACAGGAAGCTTAAGCCATAGCCAACATACTTGTGCAGCATCCAGATTTTATCACTGTACTCGTGCGCCACCGCACGTGCCTGATCTTTTGTTACCGTTACACCTTTACTTTCCAACTGCTCTTGCACCATCGGAATATTAGCTCGGGTCTTGAACATATAGGTGCCCATCAAGACAAGAACAATGGTGAAGATAATTGTGAATGATGTAACCCAATGCCAAATGCGGATAGCAAGGGAATGGTTTTCATTGAAAGAGGAAAAGGTAGTGCTACTCATGTGAGATGAATTTAGGTTTAAGCGTTAGACTCAATTCGAATTGATTTTATTCCAGCAGGTTTAATTTATTTTTTGCCGATGGCACTGATCACTAATCTTGTTAGGTCGCCAATCTTACTCGAATCAAGCCAGCGAACAACAATAACGAGATCATGCTCATCATCAACTACAATGTAATTGCCACCAAAGCCGTTGGCATAATAAATGTCTTTCGAGATATCACCCAAATCATTTCCATGATTGGTCCACCACATGAACCCGTAGGATTTATTGGCAGCCGAAGGTGCATGAACTGCATTGATCCAGCGAGGAGAAATCAATTGTTGATTTTTCCATTTGCCATTTCTGGCAAAGAGCAAACCAAACCGGGCTTGGTCTAGCGTATTAATAAATAAACCGCCACCATGATGACCGCCACCACTCACGGATTGCACCATGAGGCCATCGAGGTTTACATAAGAATTATCATAACCGTGCCAGCGCCATGTAGTAGATGCGCCAATCGGGTCCATGATTTTTTCTTTTAAGATTGCGGGCAAGGGTTTTCTCCAAACTTGAAGCAATGAATAGGCGAGCAGGTTAACGCGTACATCGTTGTATTCAAAATTGATTCCTGGTTCCAACAACTTTCTGTTTTTCCAATCGTCAATGCCGCCTTGCTTCGGTGGTCGATCGGCCCAATCGCACAAGTCAAAAAGGCAACCCGACCAATCCGAAGATTGCGTGAGCAAATGGCGCCATGTGATTTTTGAATTATGTTCACCTTCAAATTTTTCTTCAACATAGTTACTCACCGGCTCATCAACATTTTTAATAAGCTTCGAATCCAAAGCCAGACCCACAACAGTCGAGAGATAACTTTTGGTGACGCTAAAAGTCATGTCTACACGATTAACATCGCCCCACTGTGCTACGATATATCCCTTTCGTAAAATGATGCCTGCCGGTTTTCCTCGCGGCTTCATAGGGCCAACGATTTTATAACCCGGTTCATTTACATATGCTTTCATGTTGGCGATACGCAAGTCGTAGTCGGTTTTTGTTTCGTTGTGAATAGCAAAGCGAATGGCGCTGTCGATGAGCGCAGCATTCATTTTGAGTTCAGAAGGTTTTTTGGTTTGCCAAATAGAATCGGGATAATAAATATCCTGTGCAAGCAATAAGGTGTTGCAAGCGCTGAAGAGGAGAAGAAAGGCTAAGCGAACTCTAATACTCATAATGCTTAATTATTAAATCAATTTCTTTAAAATTCAACCGATTACAACGATGATTCCTTAGTCATTTAAGAATTCCAAATCGAAGAAATAATTGTTTTCATTTAAGCGATCAAAATAGATGAACGTTATCTTTTGATTACTTAGTAAAAATTGAAGTGTTATTTCATCTTTTGGAATAACTGGACTATAAAACTTCCTTTTCGTGCCAAGTATTTCCGCCTCGTAAAGTATTACACTCTGTTTAATATCGCTAAATTCTCGACTATCTCTCCCAACTAAGTCATCCAACGCTCTATATCTATCCACACCGTAATTTTCTTCATTAATAATCTCTTCTCGATCATTATTTGATCTGATTTCAACTTTGTTTAAATCCACTTCTGTCTTTACCCCCTCCCTCATTAATTTTTCCTTCCAGGCTTGATAGTTATCATCTGCTTCCTTCTCTACTTTTTTATCTAAAAAAGCGACTGATACAGTTCCAATCAAAACCATTAACCCACCGGCAATGAAAAAGTACAAGTTGTAATTTTCAACTTGGAATCCCAGGAATAAAATAAAAGTACCGATCGTTAATAAGCCAGCTCCGATCTTTCTCATAATGCAATTTCCGTTCTAATTCATTCAATATTGAAAATGCTCACAGTAATTCCGGTTGTTGGTCAAATTTGTTTCAATGAATTGATGCTCGATTCAAACATTCACTTTATAATTAAGCTGAAGCTCGTCACCACTTTTTCCGCGAATTCCCCAGTTGTGCATCGGGGTTTCGAAAATGGTTATTTCTAAATCCATGGGAACGATTCCTAATTCGTTTTCAAATTTTTCGAACAACAGCCGGTGAAGTTTCTTTTTTGCTTCAACGCTTCGTCCTTCAAAGACACTGATCTCAAGAATCGTATGTTTTTCAGTTCTTCCATCGAAATAAAAGAAGCTGTCTTTTTCTATATAAATAAAGCGATGTGCTTTTTTCTCTTTTGGATATTGAAATGCATCCATCACACATTCGTGAATCACGTTTGAAACTTTTTCACGGATGGGATGCAAATGATCTCTGATTCCGAATATTTTAATCTGCGCCATGCTGTTAATCGTCAATCTTATAATTGATTCCCTTATCCTTAAAAAACAACTTCAATTCTTCAAATGCCTCATCAGATCGTAATATATTCTTTTCGTACTTTAAGTCTTTTGTTGCTGTAAATACTCTACACCCAAAACATATGTCTAAATAAGAGCATAGACCATTATTATAGAATAAGATTGAATGATGAGGAATGAAGCAAGAGTTGGGACTAAACAAGCTATCAAATTCCATTTTCGCAAATATCTTAGAAAGTGCGCTTCTTGAATCTATGTCGAGCTTCATTTGTTGTTTGAGGATTTCTTTATTTGGAAGGCTTTTAATTACAAGTTCTCTGTAAAAGTCAAGCTTACCGGCATCAGCGTCGGTTAATAACTTTTCATGACTCATTATAATAACCGAATCGCAGGTTAGAATTCTGTCTTTTATATTTTGATTTTGACCCTTTAGACAAAATGGACATAACGCCAACAATGATATTTTTAATCTTAAAGGAATTTTAATTTGCATGGCAAGTGATGACGGTGTCCACCATTAATACTGCAAGTGCTTCACAGTAATTCCGTTG
>DASYTA010000101.1:0-2208 GCA_036002745.1 Cyclobacteriaceae bacterium
CAATTCAATGATTGTTAAAGACGGCGTATTCGCCATTTATATGTCTCCGTCCTTGTACGCCATTTTCCCGAAAAAGAATCATACACTATGAACAAGATTGCAATTATTTCCACCCTAATGTGAAATATTTTGTCTTGCAATAAAGACAATCCTTCCACCGACCCATGGAGCTTCAACTGGACACATCAAAATGTTCCTCACTCGGCGACCAGCGCAGATGCATACATAAATCAAGCTGGACTAGCCTTAGGACCGAATCAAATAGTAGCTGCTATTACCAGCCCTAGTCCCAGTTACAGAGTTAGCATACGACTGTCTTCATTAAGTCCTAACTCATATTCTGCCGCCAACGAGCGGTTTGACGTTATGGCTGCTGACCAACCAGAGCATCAGCAGTAGTTCCGCTGTGCTGCATCTCCAGCTTCATCCTATAAATTAGCAGTAGAAAAGTCAATGAAGATCTATACATTTAATCAGCAACAGTTACCGGCTGGGAACACGGAATACCGACACAACGCCAAGCCGTCAACGTTACCAGCAACCCTAATAACCTCTTCCGATTATGGAAAACAGTAAGCATTTCTCCTTGTATGCGGCATACGATTTTCTAAAAGCCAATGGACTTGAACATGAAAGTGACGAAATAAAAAACTCATCCGACAAATTCAAATCTTATTCAAGTACCCTGAGACGGGCAAAGATTATTACTCTTGTTCGAGATAAAAAGTTGCTTGATAACTTTTGCAAAGCAGTTTGGCAATGGGGTTTGACTGATAAAGGAAAAAACCGGATCAAATTCCTTGAAAACCTTGTACTTCGTTTTAACGCGGACCAAGAAGGGACAATTGCCGACGAGGATGAAGAAGAAATCATAACAGAAGAAAAGGAATTTGCTTACGAAAATGATTTACGGAATTATCTCGTAAAAAATCTCGCCGTAATTGAGAAGGGACTGAAACTATACGAGGCAGACGGAATCAGCGGAGAAGAATTTTTTATTCCGGGAACTTCGAGACGTATAGATATTTTAGCTGTAGACAAACAAAATAAGTTTGTAGTAATTGAATTGAAAGTAAGTCGGGGCTATGAAAAAGTCGTTGGACAGACACTTTTTTACCAATCAAGTATCAAGGCAATTTTTAAGCAAGACATAGTCAGGGCAATTATCGTTGCCAGAGAAATTACTTCTGAGTTAAAAACCGCCACTCAGTTTTTACCTGACTTTGAATTATTTGAATATCAACTTTCGTTGACGCTCAATAAAATAAAATGACCCTTATTCCGCTATTATGATGCTCTATAAATATCAAAGAATAAACGAAAACTCTTTAAGTGGGCTAATAAAAAAAAAACTCTGGGCAGCTCATCCTCTGTCCTTCAATGACCCATTTGAACTGCGCTTGATGCATGTTGAAGGAGATGAGATTGACAAGATACTTGGGTTTGAAAAAATAAAGCGACAACAGCCTGGAGTTAGCAGGCAGGAATTGTTCGATAAACTCGTGAAGGGTATTCAGCAAGAGTTGTATAAGCTCAGAGTTATTTGCTACGCTGAATCATGTTACGATCTTTTAATGTGGGCACATTGTGCAGGTGATCATAAAGGGGTTTGCCTTGGTTTTGAAGTTGAAGATCCTCACAAGCGAGGCATTTACCCCGTTCGTTACAATGATGAATATCCTAAACTGGATTTTGACAAAGTTTGGCACATTGACGGTCTGGCAAAGATACTTCATAACAAAAGCACTCACTGGTCATACGAACATGAATGGCGCTAAATGTTGATTGAACCAGACGACTTTCAGCGTGAATACCCAGGGAAACTTGCTGAGGTCATTTTAGGGGCAAGAATTAGTAGTGAACACGAAAAATTGATAAGGAAAATTCTGGAAGCAGACGACACCGTAATAAAAAAAGCTTCTCTTGATCCTGCAAAATATCAGGTGATAATTGAGTAGCATCTGACACTGCGTTTATAGACCAAGTAAGCGAAGAGCCTCTAACTTTGTCGGAGACTGTTGGCCAAATGGAACACCCGACAAAACAATACCAACACCGAGTACCCCGAGTATATCTAAAGCATTTTGCTTTTCAATCTGGTCGGGGTTTGTGTGTTTCTGTCTTGGATAGAGAAAAAAACTATACTGAAAAAAAGAACATTGACCGATTTACTGCTGACGTCAACATTTTTGACTATGATTTGATGGA
>DASYTA010000102.1:0-6526 GCA_036002745.1 Cyclobacteriaceae bacterium
TACAAAAAACAATTCTATCGCGAGATCACACGTGATGATATTCTCCGTTTGTTGGAGATTCGTATCAAGCGTATTTCTAAATACGATTCATTTAAGGCCGACGAATTGATGCGCGATCTTGAAAAGGAATTGAAAGAGGTACTGCACAATCTCAAACACTTGACAGAGTACGCGATCGCTTACTATCAAAATTTATTGGATAAATACGGAAAAGGACGCGAGCGTAAAACGGAGATCAAGAGCTTCCAGTCGGTTACGGCAACAGAAGTTATAGCTAACAATCAAAAATTGTATGTTAACCGTGCCGATGGTTTTATTGGTTGGGGATTAAAGAAGGATGAATTTATTGCCGATTGTTCTGAGTTGGATGATGTGATCGCTATTCGCAGAGATGGAAAAGTAAAAGTGAGCCGTATCAGTGAGAAAGTGTTCATGGGCAAAGATATTTTGCATGTGGGCATTTGGAAAAAAGGCGATGAGCGGATGGTATATAATTTGATTTACAGCGATGGTAAGAGCGGCAAGACTTTTGCTAAACGTTTTACTATGCCAGCCATCATTCGCGATAAAGAATATAATCTTGACCAAGGCAATCCTAACAGCAAAGTGCATTATCTCAGCGCTAATCCAAATGGTGAAGCTGAAATTGTGGAAGTAAAGTTGAGCCAAAGCAGCACTGCTCGCAAAAAGATTTTCGATTTTGATTTTTCTGAATTAGAAGTCAAGGGTAGGGGAGCTCGAGGAAATACAATTACTAAATATCCGGTTCGTAAAATTGACTTTAAAGAAGCACTTGGCTCTACATTGAGCGGACTTGAATTGTGGTTTGACGAAGCGAGTGGCAGATTGAATAAAGACAAGCGCGGTGTTCATGTCGGTAAGTTTGATGGAGATGATCAGATTCTTTCGATTACCAAGTCAGGTAATTACAAAATCTCCAACTTCGAATTGACAAATCGTTTTGAACCGGAGAACAAAACATTGCTGATCGAAAAATTCCATCCTAAGAAAGCTATTTCTGCAGTCTACTGGGATGGTGAAAGCAAACAGCATTTTGTGAAACGTTTTCAAATCGAGACGACCACTCCGGATAAGGAATTCAATTTCATTACCGAAGGAATTGGCTCCCGATTAGAGTTTGTGACTACTTCCGATAACCCTGAAATTGAAATGGAGGTTGTGAAAGGGAAGGGCAAGGACAAAGAGACAGAGGTTGTAAACCTAGAGGACATCATCGATGTTAAAGGTTGGAAGGCGCTGGGCAACCGATTATCACAGTTCAAAGTCACGAAAGTGAAACCGGTGGAGGAGCCGGAAGACACAGGCCTCGAAGATGGCGATGACGAAAACGAATTAACGACTGTTGAAACCGGAAAAAGTTCTCAACCGTCAAAAAAAAAATGGGAAGAACCAGAGGAGGGAGAGCAAGCAAGCCTCTTCGAAGCCCAAAGCGAGCAGCCAAACCAAAACCAGCCGCTCGTCAAGGGTCAGCCGCCAAAGCCAAAAGCACCAAAGCAAAAAGAGCCGGAGCAAGCAAGTCTCTTCGGGGAAAAAAGAAAAAATGAAGTCGCCATCGAAAAAACTTCCGAAGGCAAAAAAGAAAAGCCAAAAGTAAAACCTTCTTCCTCTAAAGTTTCGGAAGACAAGAAGGAAGACGAGGGCTTTTCAGCAGGACAGACTATTGAGCTTGAGTTATAGTAAAGATTGTTCATTTGACTAAACCAAAAAGTAATGAAATATCTTTTGTTAATGTCCTGCAGTTTTGCTTTTTGCAGGGTACAATCACAGAACGCTGAAATTACAGTTCAAGGTAGAGTGAAGCAGGCCATATCAGGCAAGGGCGTTGCTTCTAAAATTGTGTACAAAAGTTATCCAACGGGTGGCATCACCGGCTCTTTCAACGATAGTACATTTTCGTTTCAGATTTTTGGTTCATCCAAATACCAGGTAACAGCAAGTGCCATAGGTTACATACCAAGCACAGTTATTGTCGATCCTAAAGAATCAAAGAACAACAGCATTACTCATGACATCGAATTGACTCCCACCAACAAAACAGTGCGCCTCAATCATTTAATTTTTGATATGGGGAAGTCAGTTATAAAATCAGGATCGTTTACTGAATTGGATGAGTTGGTGGCAATGATGAAAGCAAATCCCAAAGTAGAAATCCAATTAGAAGGTCATACGGATAATCAGGGGAGCGCTGAGGCTAATCTGAAACTTTCTCAAGGTCGTGTGGATGCAGTCAAGAAATATTTGTCATCCAAAGGAATCAACAAAGACAGGATTAAAACAAAAGCGTTCGGAGGAACTCAACCGTTATCAGCAGAAAAAACAGAAGAGGCACGTGCTCTTAATAGGAGAGTAGAGATGCGAATATTGAAAGATTGATTTAGTCAATTAACACTTCGTCCAAAATAGAATTGGCGTTCTCATCAGCAATTAGTTTATAATGCGCAAGCTTTCTAAAAATCTCAGCACTTGGTCGCGGTCTTCGTTCTTTCGTTTCAAGGTCGCATTCATATAGTCCAAACTTTCGAGTTGGACCCAAGTGCCATTCGAAATTATCCCACGTACTCCACCAAAAATAACCGCGGATGTCAATGCCATCTTGTAAAGCCTGGTGTAAAATTTTTGCATAGTCCAGAATCGCTTGTTGTCGTAATGTATCACTCTCATCACATACGCCATTCTCTGTGATGATGATTGGCTTTTTATATTTTTTCCAATAACGATCGATACAGGTGCGAAGACCCTCAGGGTGATATTCCCACATATCGTCATGTGCTTTGCCGAGTTGTTTCATTTTTTCGGGCGTATTGATATAAGTTATCGGCATTGGATCATGGGGCACACGCGCATAGTAACTCATTCCAAAGAAATCAACTTTTTCGAAATGTTTCGGCACCCACTCCATAAACCAGGCATCACTTAATTTGGCAGGAAACCATCCTAAAACATTTTCTGCAGAGAAGACAATAGTGTTAAGAGAAATGCCAACAGGTTGATCAGGGAATTTTTGTTTGATGTAATCGTAAATAATGTCGTGGGCTTTGCCCATGTTTTTTACTGCTATTCCAGCCTTAACGGGATTATTTTTAAACGGTGGAAAGAATCCGGTGATCCATCCGTTGCTGGCGTATACATTAGGTTCATTGAAGGTGTTCCAATGACTAACGAATTCACCAAACGTATCTATGGTTTTTTTTGCAAAATCTACCCACAAAGAAATATTGCTTTCCTTCTCCCAACTGTCAAGGTTTGCGAACCATTTTGGATTAGTGAAGTGGTGGAGTACCATCATGATTTTTACTCCTTTCTTTCGCAGGTCTTTAAGAAAAGTCCTGTATTCATTTACAGTTTCGGGATCGAGATCAGCCAAAGGTGCGCGTTGAAGTTTACTCCACATGGGTCCCATTCTATAATAAGGAGCCAATGAAGCAATCAATTCAGCGTCTTCTTTGAATTTTAACTCATGATCTGTTGTGCGGTCGAAAACAAATCCATCTTTTGAAGTATAGCCTTGCCAATCGTGATCAAATGCAGTCTCAATTTGTGTGGCAGCCGTGCTTGTGCCGAAAATAAAATCGTTTGGAAATAGGTATTGCATGGATTTGAAGGTGCAATGATAATTGAAAGATGCTTTTATTCAGCTACTCTTTTTTCCTTTGCTAGTAGACTTTACATTTACATAACATGAACCGCTCAAAGAAAACATTCGTCATCCTATCTGTGGTATTTTTGGCGTTGCTCCTTTACGCAAGCTATGATTTCAGCAAACGAACCACCTTTCCAGGATCAAAACCGCAGCTAAAGGAGCGGATCAAGAAGCAGTTTCTAAAAAATGATTCAACCAAAAAAGACAGTATAAAGTCGACTTATCGATAAAATAAGCACTTAAACAGGAAAAAAGCCATTTCAACGGCCTCGAATTTTCCGGTTATCAGCTCCGCACTATTTTAGCATCAGATTAAAGCCAACTATAGACAAGATTATCCCCTGAGGTCAAGGACTTTGGGGGATTTTCTTTTTTAGCCTACCTTAGTTTTTAAATTTCCCAAGTTGTATGAAATCCAGGATCGCAGAGACGGAAGGGATTGATCACTAAACGAGGGGATTTCGTATGAATTAAAACAACTATTGCTGATGAAAAAGATATTGTTGATAACGGTTGGGATTGCTGTAGCTTTTTTAGCTCATGCCCAGAAATTCACTTCAGACAAGACCTTTGTAAAGTTTTTTTCTTCTGCTTCCATAGAAGACATTACTGCAGATAACACCAAGGCAAGCAGTATTTTTAATGAAGCAACGGGAGATGTGGTTTTTTCCATCCCCATCAAAGAATTTGAGTTTGCTAAATCATTGATGAAAGAGCATTTCAATGATAAGTACATGGAGACGGAACAGTTTCCGAAATCAACCTTTCAAGGGAAAATATCTGGCTATCAATCTTCCGTCGCGGGCGAGCAAAAAGCGACCGCCACAGGAAAAATGACAATTCATGGTGTAACACGGGATGTAGAGATTCCTGGGACAATGATCAATGCCAATGGCGTATTGACAATGAAAGCAAAGTTCATGGTGAAACTAGTTGATTATAAAATTACAATTCCGCAACTGCTTTGGAAAAACATTGCCGAACAAGTGGAAGTGACTGTTGAATTTAATTACAAACCCTTATGAAGAAGATTTTCTCAATCCTATTTTTATTTACCTCAATTTGCCTTTATGCTCAGGATGATCTGATGAAAGAACTGGAGCAAAACCAGAAGCCTGAGACTAATTATATAACTCAAACTTTCAAAGGCACTCGCATCATAAATGGCCAATCGGTAGAGACGAAAGGCAAAGGAGAGTTGGAGTTTATTTTTTCACACCGTTTTGATAAGATAAGTACTGGCCCTTATCAGGTGTGGGGTTTGGATGGATATCCTGCTGTTCGTCTTGGTTTAGAGTATGGAATCACTGATCGACTTGGTGTGGGGATTGGTCGTAACTTTTATTACAACAATAAAATGGAGGACTTATACTTGCGCTATAAGATTGCACGCCAAAGCAGTGGTGCAAAAAGTTTCCCAGTTACCATAACCGGGATTGGTACAATGATGTATCAGCCTTATCCCAATGCTACGGATGCAGCGAATAATAATATTCCCCTTCCTTCAACCAGCGAACGATTGTCATATGTTGCTGAACTATTGATTGCCCGCAAGTTCTCTCCCAAGTTTTCAGCGCAGATTGCTCCAACGTTTGTGCATCGAAATGCCGTAGATCAAACGTATGAGAATAATGATGACATTGCAGTTGCCTTTGGAGGAAGGTTTAAATTCACTCGCAGCCTTTCCTTAATCGGTGAATATTATTGGCGTCAGAATGTTCATGCAAATTCTCCTTACTATGATGCTGTTGGTGCTGGTCTTGATATCGAAACAGGTGGTCATGTGTTTCAATTGATTTTCACCAATTCCTTAGGAATGAACCCTAATACAATCGTCACGCAGACAGATACTAAACCGGGTGACTTACGGTTTGGATTCAATATCTCTCGCACTTTTCAATTGACCAAGCGAAAATAAAGTAGTTGATTTTTAATCATCACTAAAAAGTTCGTTGCTACTTTCTTTCATCATTGCTTACCTCGCCCTAACGATCGCCATCGGTTATTGGGCCTCCAGAAGAGTTAAAAGTACAGGTGATTTTATGTTGGCTGGGCGCAGCCTGCCCTTGTCATTAAGCTCGGCTGCATTGTTTGCCATTTGGTTTGGCTCTGAAACTGTATTTGGCGCTTCTTCTGAATTTTTGAAAGGCGGCTTGTATTCTGTGATTGAAGATCCGTTTGGAGGAGCTTTATGCTTAACCTTATTCGGATTATTCTTTGCGCGAAAATTATATTCCATGAAGCTGCTGACGTTAGGCGATTTTTTTGAGCAGCGTTTTGGCAAACGAACTGAGTTAGTAGCCAGTTTCTTTTTAGCACCACCCTATATCGGATACATCGCAGCCCAGTTGGTAGCGATGGGCTTAATATTGAATATCATTACTGGGTTGCCTACTTGGCAAGGAGTATTATTAGCGGCTAGTGTAGTCACCTTCTACACTTTCATTGGTGGAATGTGGGCGATCTCAATCACCGATTTTTTTCAGAGCATTGTTATTATTCTTGGCCTTATCACTTTAGCTGTAATTCTTTCGCAAAAAGCCGGAGGCGCTATCAACGTGATCAGTGATGTGCCTGTTGGCACGTACCGTTTCTTGCCTAAGCCAGAATTTAAGGAGATCATGCTTTACATAAGTGCCTGGTCAGTGTTAGGCCTAGGCTCCCTTCCATCGCAAGATGTATTCCAACGAGTAATGTCATCGGGCTCAGTAAAAATTGCAGTGCGCTCTTGTTTTATAGCGGCTGCTCTTTATTTATCCATCGCGATGCTGCCATTGTTTATCAGTTTGTGTGTGAAACATTTGTATCCGGACTTTGCTGAAGGAGATGCACAGCTGGCACTGCCCCAAATGGTTCTTTCGCACA
>DASYTA010000103.1:0-4002 GCA_036002745.1 Cyclobacteriaceae bacterium
CCCATCAAAGAAAAATGCAACGTTCTGGGAATTGGCGTGGCTGTAAGCGTCAGCACATCCACGCTTACTTTTAATTCTTTTAATCTATCCTTCGTCTTTACACCAAACTTCTGCTCCTCATCAATTATTAGCAAACCCAAATTTTTGAATTCAACATCTTTACTCACCACGCGGTGTGTGCCGATGATGATATTAACTTTTCCTTCTTTTAAATCATTAAGAATTTGTTTGATCTCTTTATCAGTCTTGAAGCGCGAAACGTGGTTGATCGTAACAGGAAATTGAGAAAGACGCTCAGAAAAAGTTCGCGCGTGTTGCATGGCCAGAATTGTCGTTGGTACAAGTACAGCCACTTGTTTTCCTTCGGTAGTTGCCTTGAAGGCAGCACGAATCGCTACTTCAGTTTTTCCAAAGCCAACATCTCCGCAAACTAACCGATCCATCGGGTGGGGTTGCTGCATATCGCGCTTTACATCTTCTGTTGCCTTTGCCTGATCTGGAGTGTCTTCGTAAATGAAAGAAGTCTCCAACTCGGCCTGCAAAAAACTATCAGGGGCAAATGCGAATCCTGGAGCTTGCTTGCGTTTTGCATAGAGAGAAATTAATTCTTTCGCAATATCCTTTACCTTCTTCTTGGCTTTAGATTTTTTACTTTCCCATTCGCCAGAACCAAGTTTACTTATAGCGGGTGGTGTTCCTTCTTTGCCAGAGTATTTGGATATTTTATGAAGTGCGTGAATACTCACATACAAAAGATCGTCGTCGCGAAAAACTAATCGAATGGCTTCTTGTTCTTTGCCATTCACATCTTTCTTTTCCAGTCCCGCAAACTTGCCGACACCATAATCTATATGCGTTACAAAATCACCAGGCTGCAAAGCCTGAAGTTCACGAAAGGTTAGTGCTTTTGATTTTGAAAATTTTTCTTTAGCACGATACCGGTGGTAACGTTCAAAGATTTGGTGATCTGTGTAGCAAAGAACTTTTAATTGAAAATCTATGAACCCTTGTCGTAAAGGGAACTCCAGCGACTGAAATTTTAATTCAGGATGAATTTCTTCGAAGATTCCCGTGAGGCGCTCGACTTGCTTTGGCTGTTCGGCCGAAATAAAATTTCCGAAGCCTTGTTGCTGGTGCTCAAGAAGATTAGTTGCCAGCAATTCAAAATTTTTCTTGAACGCGGGTTGAACAGAAGACTTGAATTCGAAAGTCTTGACGGCTGATAAGTAAAATCTCTGGCCAAACTCAATACAAGTGAAATTGATCAATCGATTCCTAAAATCATCGTCTGATTCGAAGAGCTGGTTGGGTTCTAAAACAATTTTGGTTTGACCGCTTTCGCGGAGGATTTTGTCGAAACTAGCGGAAGCCTTCTCAAAACTTTTCTCAATCACATCGCAGGTCAGCTCAAAATCTTTGACCCAGACTTTAGTACTAGGTGAAACAAATTCAAAAATAGATTGCCGCTCCTCTTGAATTAACCGAGTTTGCACATTAGGCATCAGGCTCACTTTATCGAGTGTATTTACTGAAAGTTGTGAACCGGGATCGAACGTGCGGATGCTGTCTACTTCATCGCCAAACAATTCAATCCGGAAAGGGAATTCATTCGCAAAAGAAAACACATCAATGATTCCACCACGAATTGCAAACTGACCAGCCTCATACACGAAATCTGTTTTTTCAAAATCGTAGGTGTGTAGAAATTCTTCAAGAAAATCACGATCTAACTTTTCTCCTTTAATCACAAGGAAAGTGTTGGAAGCGAGCGACTTTTTATTAATGACTTTCTCAGACAATGCTTCGGGGTACGTAATAATAATGTTACCCTCCGGATGATTTCCAATCTGATTTAGCGCTTCTGAGCGCAACAAGACATTTGCATTTTCTATTTCGTCATACTCGTATGGACGCTTGTATGACATCGGGAAAAACAAGATGTCTTTGTTGTCGAGTAAATTTTGGAGGTCGTTTAAAAAATAAGATGCCTCTTCACGATCGTGAAGGATGACTAAATGATTTGCCTTGGTGCTTTTGTAAACAGACGCAAATAATACTGCATCAAGGCTGCCATGAACATTTTTGAGATGTAGAGATCCTGAATTGGACGTACGGATTCCCTCGGCTATAGTCTGAACCAAACTGTCCGCGCGGTAGAGTGAAATAAAATCTTGCGCCTTCAACCTCAAAAAAACGAGGCGCAAAGATAACATCAGGATTTTAAGATTTACAGGATTAGTAAAGATTCGTTTTTGAAGAGGTCGACTATTATTCCCTTAGCGATTGGTTTATTCTAAAGGAACCGAGAGATTTACGGTATGTATTATATCCGCCAGATGTTTTTGCTGCTAAGCATTACCTCCATTTTATTTTTACTGTTTGGGTTGATCAAGCCCTGGCTACTGCTTTGGTGGGAAGACACTCAGAATAGAAGAAAAGTGATCTGGGTTTATGGCACGGTAGCGGTTGTTTTTTATTTAATTTATTGGGGACTGAGCTTTATACCAGCCGCGTAGCCAACACAACATATTTTTTCTTGCTCGACGAGAATCCAATTACATATTTCTCTCCTCCATCGGAAAGTTTTAGTTTCTTTTTTAATTCCTCGGCGGTCAAAGGGTAATTACGAGTAATTACATTCGCTTTCTTTTCTGAAAAGCTCTTCGCTTCAAACTCAAGTTGATCAATCTTAAAAACCCTTCCCGGGAAATTTTCCCTGAGAATATCTGATGTGTAGAAATGAGTATTAACATGAAGCTTCTGCAACTCAAATTTTTTTCCAATCATTTTATATGCACCAGCTTTTAAGATGGAAGCATTCGGTTCGTATAAATAAGTTTGTGGCTCGCTAAAATTGGAATTAGTATTTCTTTCTTCATCGAATGTGAAGGAGAAAAATTGTTTCACATTGCCGAGTTTATCAAGATTATAAGTTTCAATTATAGGTTCGCCGAAAAATCCTTTTTGCAGTAAGAAGGGAAGCTCCTTGCACTCATTGCTGGCAGAAACGACTATTACTTTTTTGACTTGCGACAGTTCATTTAATCCTTGTTGAATATCAAGAAGTGGAGAAGTTTTTATCAAAACGAATTCTGTGTGTTTGAAAATTTCTGTTAACAAATTGCTGGCGCTCGGTTCGCAATCAGCGAGTCTAAAGACTTTTTTTGAATGCGAATCTCTGCGTGAGGGATCGAGATAGATAAGATTGTAGTTGACTTTGCATTGACCCAAAAAATCCTCTGCCTTGGTTTGATGATATTGAATGTTGCTGCAACCAAGAAAAGAGTGATTATGCTGCGCAATACTAAGAAGATAGACTTCCGGATCTACATAATCCACTAGTGAAGCTTTTGTACTAAAGAAAAAACTGTCAATGCCGAATCCACCGGTAATATCAGCTACTTTCATCTGGCCATTCTCAATCTCACGACTGATTATTTCAGCTTTAAATTTTCCGGTTGCCTCGGAAGAACACTGTTCCCAGTTTAACGATGGAGGATAAACTATTCCTTTGGTTTCATAGAAAAGCGGAAGTTTAGTTTCCGCCTTTCTACGAATAGCAATTTGCTGAGCAATTAATGAATAGGAGACCCCAAGTATTTCTTTTTTTTGGAGAAGCAGCTTTTTTTCATCAGCATCTTTATGATCGAAAATATATTCTTGAACTTCGTTCGAAGCGATTCTCTCTATTTCATCTCGAGACATTCAACAAAGTTGCACAATCGCTTACGTTGTTTAAAATCTATTCACTTCTCAAGGAATTTACAGGATTGCTAAGCGCAGCCTTCATTGATTGGTAACTCATCGTAAGCCACGCAACGGCAAACGCACTTACCCCTGCAAGTAGATATACAAAAACACCAATCTCAACTTTGTAAGAATATGACTTTAACCACCAGTCGACAGCAAACCACGCAAGTGGAGCAGCAAGAGCAAATGCGATAAGGATCAGCTTCCCAAATTCTTTTGATAATAAAACGACGATACCACCTACACTCGCAC
>DASYTA010000104.1:0-3515 GCA_036002745.1 Cyclobacteriaceae bacterium
CAACTTGAAGGAAGTTGAATTCAATATTAAAATTCGGTCATTGATTCAATCACTAGAGCAGGTTCAGGCTAGAATGAAATTATGGTCTCTTTTTCTTTCAAATACACAGGTTGTTAAAGTTTCTGAAGATCCAGACCATGCAAATAAATTGATAGAATTATTATCGCTCGATTTTGATGCGCTCTGTGAATTTGATAAACTGAAAGCATCGTTGAATGAAAACGAATTGCAGGTTATCCAAAAGTTGAAAGAGAAATCAGAACGAGGAAGTGGAGACGTCTGGCAACAAATATTTCTAAATAGCCTTGGCCTGGCTTGGATCGATCATATCGAAACAAAACATCCAGAGTTGAGAATGGTATCATCGGGGAAAATGAATTCACTGGAGATTGAACTTCAAGAACAAATTGAACTCAAACAAAACCTTAGCAATGAAATTCTTTTACTCCGTGCTCGCGAACGCGTAACCGATGATCTTGAGTTTAATCGATTGCATAATCGAGTTAGCTACCGCGATTTATTGCATCAGGTCACGAAAAAGAAAAAAATATGGCCACTCCGAAAAGTTGTCAGTGAATTTGAAGATGAAATTTTTAAGTTACTTCCTTGCTGGATGGCTTCTCCAGAATCGGTGAGTGCACTGTTTCCAATGAAAGAGATTTTCGATCTCGTGATTTTCGATGAAGCTTCCCAATGTTTTGCTGAGCGCGGTATTCCTGCTTTATACCGAGGAAGACAAGCTGCAGTGGCAGGTGATAGCAAACAACTTCGTCCGGGCGATTTTTATCAGGCTCGCTGGCAGGAGGAAGATTTTGAAGAGCCGGATGCAGAAGTGGATTCTCTGTTGGAGATAGCAAGCCGGTACTTGATGACGTTGAAGCTTAACGGTCATTATCGAAGTCAGTCATTAGAATTAATTGATTTTTCGAACAAGCATTTTTATGATGGTAAACTTCAATTGTTGCCTGACTTTCATCAAGTAAATAGACAGGAGTCGTCCATAGAGTATATAAAAGTGGAAGGACTGTGGGAGCATAATTCGAATAAAGTGGAAGCTGAGCATATAGCGGATTTAGTTTTGAAGATTTCACAAGAGAGCCCAGCGAAGGAAATTGGTATTCTGACGTTTAATGTTGTTCAACAGTCTTTGGTTCAGGATTGTTTGGAAAAGAAATTTGCCAGCATACAATTACAAATTCCGAATCGGCTCTTTGTTAAAAACATCGAAAACGTTCAGGGCGATGAAAGGGATATTATTATTTTTTCAATTGGATATGCGCCCGATAAGAAGGGAAAGGTGAGTGCACAATTCGGGAGCCTTAATGCCGAAGGCGGAGAAAATCGATTGAACGTTGCTGTAAGCCGTGCTCGTGAAAAAATAATTGTGGTGAGTAGTTTGTGGCCTGAACAATTGGAAGTTGGAGAAACAAAAAATGCCGGACCAAAACTATTGAAAGACTATCTGCATTTTGCACGGCAGGTTTCGAAGAAAGATTTTCAGCCCTATGTTATAGAGGATAAAAAATACATTCAGGCAGACCAACTTAAAAAACGAATAGCGAAGAAGTGGAGTAAATCTGTCATAGAGTTGAAAGAGGATGCCTTTCCGTTTTATGATTTAACGGTTCAGCACGGTAAATTATTTAAAGGAGTCATCTTCACCGATGATAATTTTTATTACGAGTCCCTTTCTGCCAAAGCTCCTCACGCATTATTACCTCAATTGTTAAAGAAGAAAAACTGGCCCAATGTGAGAGTGTATAGTAGAAATTATTGGTGCGATAAGAAAAGATTGGAGAATGATTTTAAAGGATTTATTTAAAAACTAGTACCAAGGATGAAACAAGTCTATATCACGGAGGAAACTTTTACCAATATCGATTTTACTCAAACGCCGCCAGCAAAAGGAGAATATGAGAATTGCATTTTTTTAAATTGTAATTTTTCTGAGGCGGATATATCGGAGATTAAGCTCGCTGAATGTGAATTTACAGCGTGTAATTTGAGTTTAACTAAATTGGCTAATGCTGCACTAAGAGAAGTGAAGTTTAAAGAATGCAAAATGCTCGGCTTGAGGTTTGATCAATGTAATACCCTTGGTTTTGCGGTGAGTTTTGATCGATGCACATTGAATCATTCTTCGTTTTATAAAATGAAATTAAAGAAGATAGCTTTCTTGAATTCACAACTCCATGAAGTAGATTTTACGGAGTGTGATTTAACTGGATCTCTTTTTGATGCTTGCGATCTTATGCGTACTACTTTTGAAAATACTATTCTTGAAAAGGCGGATTTAAGAACCTCATTCAATTATTCTATTGATCCGGAAATCAACCGGGTAAAGAAATCTAAGTTCTCTTTACCCGGTGTACTAGGATTGCTTGATAAATACGATATCGAAATCGACCGCGCCTGAAATTGATTAGTTGAGGATAGATTTAATTACCGTGTTGTTTGCCGTGTTACACTCGGCAATTCCCGAAATCTTTAGCACTAAGTAAGGGTAGGCATCTACCGTGCCTCCTCCAAAAATATTCGAATTAAACTGTAAATGTTTAGTCTGCCCGGGATTTAGCGTGCCTCCAATTGTCCAGCCGGATGCCGCGAGATCTCCACCGTTGTCTGCATTATCAGTGGAAACGTAGGCTTGATCTATTTCAGATGACAGATCAGCCGATAGATCGCCAACGTTGGAAAGATCATAGTCGTAAACGAAAGATGTTCGATTAGCACTTATGCTGGAAATAACAAGATTGGAAATCACCAATTCAGGAGCTCCAGCGCATGCTTGAAAATCAGTTGTAGAGGTAGCAGTATTCTTTCCAACCTTAACCGTAATTTTTCCCGTGGTGACTCCAGGCATGACTGTCGCAGTGATGGAGGTAGCGGTGGCTTGAGTAACTATTGCTGCGGTGCTATTAAACTTAACGATATTGTTTGCCGAGGTTGGTGAGAAGTTAGTTCCTGTAATAACTACTAAAGTTCCTGTCGCGCCGATGTTAGGTGAAAAACTTGTTATCGTTGGAGCAAGGATGGTGAAATTATCGTTCGACGTAGCAACCGCTGTACCTATAGCTACTGAAATCGTTCCTGTTGTTGCATCCTGTGGTACGGTTACCACCAATTGTGTAGATGTGGCACTAGTTATCGTTGCAGTTGTGCCGTTGAATTTTACTTCATTATCGGCTGCGTTATCACTGAAGTTGGTGCCGGATATTGTCACGGAATTACCAACAATACCTGATGCAGGTATAAAGCCCGTTATCATTGGAGGAGCCAATAGCGTAAAGTCGGACGATGAGGTAGCAGTGCTTCCACCTACTGCTACGGCAATTTTTCCTGTTGAAGCCTGCGATGGCACAGTAACTGTTAAAGAAGCGGTGGTCGCGGCAGTTACGAGGGCAGTTGCTCCATTAAAATTTACCAAATTATTTGCAGGTGTCTCACTGAAACCTGTGCCGTTGATTGTTACTGTTGATCCCACGATACCGGATGTTGGTGTAAAGTCAGTAATG
>DASYTA010000105.1:0-1905 GCA_036002745.1 Cyclobacteriaceae bacterium
CCACATTTTTAAGAAGGCTTACCAATCTTAGTGGTAGCAATCGTTCCCTTTTTTTATTAAAACTTACAGACCAGTTCCTTGATTTGCACAGCTTCAGTCATCTTAATGGTGAAAAATCATTTTCGATAATCGAAGCCCTACTTGCGGAGGAGAAAAAAATTATCTGCCCCGTTGCAGATGCACGGATGGAGTCTTCAAACACCGCGAGCGTAGCTTTAAAAAAACTTTTGCGCATCGACAGGTTTATTTTCGAAGAACGCGGTTCGCGTGATCTTCATGTGGGCTGGCCTTTTGTAAGAGGAAAATTTTCTGATGGCACGCTGGTTCGATGTCCACTACTTTTTTTTCCTGTCGAACTATCTGTAGACAACAACAACTGGATTTTGCAATTTAGAGATGATGGAGAATTGATCTTTAACAAATCATTTTTACTTGCTTACTCTTTTTATAATAAGATAAAAGCTGATGAGAACTTACTCAATGAGGCTTTTGCAGATGTAGAGCGAAACAGTACGGCTTTTCTAACCAAGCTTTATAACATACTCCAACAAAGTTCAGTCAATCTGAATTTCAACTCTGAAATGTATCGCGACGAGTTAGAAATTTTTAAGAAATTCACTAAACCTGAATTTGAAGAAAGCTATGCTATTGGCCAACTAAAATTGTTTCCAGAAGCGGTACTGGGAATTTTTCCTCAAGCTGGATCTTCCCTTGTTCCCGACTATCTTCAATTAATTGAAGAGAATTCTTTTAAAGATCTGGAAGAATTTTTCAGTAAACATCAACTAAGCGCAATAGCTCGAACAGAAAATTTTACTTCATTAGTTAGAGAGGAAAAAGTGTATACTGTTTTTCCTTCTGACATTTGGCAGGAGAATGCTATCAAAGCATCGAAGCTCGGTCATTCCATTGTAGTGCAGGGCCCGCCTGGCACTGGCAAATCTCAGCTTATCGGAAACCTGGTGAGTGATGCAATTGCAAATGGAAAACGAGTGTTGGTGGTCTGTCAAAAACGGGCAGCACTGGATGTTGTTTTTTCGCGACTCAAAGAAAAGAATCTTGACAATTTTTTGGCTTTGGTACATGACTACAAAGATGATCGGAGAGAAATTTTTCAGAAGCTGGCCTTTCAGATTAATCACACAGATGAGTACAAAACAAAAAATATAAGCCTTGATGCGATTCAACTAGACCGACAATTTTTGCAGGCAGGTAAGCGCATTGATCAAATAACTGAGGAGTTAGATGAATTTCGTCAATCACTTTTTGATGAATCCGAATGCGGCCGTAGTATAAAGGATCTTTATTTGCAATGTAGCGCTGACGATCTGTTTATTGGGCTCAAGCAAGAGTATAGTGGTTTTAAGTTTAGCGAGATTCAGCACTTTCTTCGATTGATCAGGCAATATGCGGATTATTCAATTCAATTTGAGAATGACTCTTATTTGTTGCTTGACAGAAGGTCGTTTGCTGGATTTTCTGTGGGCGATCTGCACGATATTAGAAAAGCAATAGAAGACGTGGCTTCATTTTATAAAGAAGTTAGTGAATTGCTTTCCAGGAACTTAAACGCATCGCCCGATATAGATCAATTGATAACGCTAGCTGAGCGAATTGAAGATCTTAAAACAATAGCTAACACCCTTTCTGAAAATGATTTGTTTCCATATTTCAAAAGAATGCTACTTGAGAAAAATAATGAAACAAATTCCTTGTGGCTCTCGAACATTGAGCGATTGATGATGGATTGTTTTGCTGATGTTGGCCCTGAATCCTCCGTTCCCACAGCATTGCTAGGTGCTTTTCAGAAAGCATTGCATCGAGCTATGAAAGCACGTAAAGGATTATTCAGCTGGCTCCGGTGGCAATTATTTTCGAAGGATAAGATAATGATCACCCGTGCTT